>JBAUWG010000031.1:0-13592 GCA_049583675.1 Desulfobacterales bacterium
CGTAAAAAGTCAATAAATACGTCACTCCCGCGAAAGCGGGAGTCCAGAACAAGCCGAAATAACTGGATTCCCGCTTTCGCGGGAATGACAAAAACGGGACTTTTCAGACTTTTTACGAAACCATCAAATTTAGTTGCCGAACAATTGATCGCTTCAGATATGATTGAAGGAGGCCGATGATGAGTCCCCGTTATCGATTTAATCGAATGGAAATGGCCGGTTCCCTGGGTGATCTGGGTACCCTGCTCCCCATCGCCATCGGAATGATCCTCATCAACGGATTGAGCCCCATGGGCATGTTTTTTTCCATCGGGGTATATTATATCTTATCCGGCCTGTATTACGGCGTTACTGTCCCGGTCCAGCCCATGAAGGTCATTGGCGCCTATGCCATTGCAACGTCCATGACGCCGTCTCAGATTCTGGCTTCCGCAGCCTTGATGGGGGTGTTTCTTTTAATCATCGGCGGGACCAATGCCATCACCGTGATCGGCAAATATACGCCGAAACCGGTGGTCAGAGGCGTACAGCTTTCAACCGGAACCCTCTTGATGGCCCAGGGCGTCAAGTTCATGATCGGCTCCTCAACATTTCAGGCCATGCGTCATACGGCGGAACCTTACTTAACGTTTCAGCATGTCGGACCGATACCCATCGGTATCATTATCGGCGTTACGGGCGGCATTTTAACGCTGTTGCTGCTTGAAAACAAAACGTTCCCGGCGGGGCTTGTCGTGGTATCGGCAGGTCTTTTGCTGGGATTGGTTTTAGGGACCCACGAAGGGCTCGATCAGCTCGCAATCGGTATTTACTTGCCGAAATGGCTGCCCTTCGGACTGCCGGCCGGCGCCGACTTCACGTTTGCGTTTTTAGCCCTGGTGCTTCCTCAACTTCCCATGACCATCGGAAACGCCGTCATCGCCGATGCAGATCTCTCCTATGAATATTTTGGAGATGATTCCAAAAAAGTCACCTACCGCTCCTTGACCCTCAGCATGGCGTTCGCCAATTTTTTAAGTTTCGCGGTGGGCGGCATGCCGCTTTGCCACGGGGCCGGAGGATTGGCGGCGCATTACCGGTTCGGCGCGCGCACCGCCGGCTCCAATTTAATGATCGGAATGTTGTTTCTGGTCTTCGCCCTTTTTCTCGGGGTTCATTCCCTTTCATTGGTGTACCTTTTGCCCATGGCAATTTTGGGGGTGCTGCTGATTTTTGCCGGGGCCCAACTCGCATTGACCGTCATCGACCTCACCGCCCGGAAGGATATGTTTGTTTCGCTGCTGATGTTGGGAATCACGCTGGCCTCAAATCTGGCAATAGGATTTTTAGCGGGAATTGTTGTTGCCTATGCTTTGAAATCCGAAAGGCTGAAGGTATAACCCCAATTGAGCGAAAATGCTCAATTGGAAGTTCTTCGTTATCCGTGATTCGTTATCTGGGAGAATCTTATCTTTTAAGCATCCAGAAGATTACCGGGAGCAATACCGCCAGAATAATCATGATGCCCGGAATCGACAGATAAGGCTGATACCACGGGCCGCCTTTGATACGCACTTTTTTGACTTCCGACATAAACCAGTTTCCCACCAGTATGGCAGCCGCCAGTGGCGCGATGATTTTTGCAATTGCTGCTAACGTCGACACGTTTTGCTCCACTTTATCTCATTTATTTGAGGAATCGCGGTGTTTTTATGGGTTGCATCTCTCCAAAATCCTGCATTATTTCAAAAGATATAATTTGACTTCTCAGTTACTTCGCCATCAGAAAATTGACCGCGCCTTCGAGGCCGTCCAGTGTGAGTTCGAACATGGGAAAAATCTGTTGGATAGCGGCTATCGTCGTGGTCCGGCCCCATAACGGTGTCGACACCGGGTTCAGCCATACGCAGTGGGGAAATGTTTGGGAGAGGAACTTGAGCTGTTCGATGCTCGGTTTTCCGCTTCTTTCCTCCACATGAATGGAGCCGTCCGCCGCCATCAGTTCATAGGGCGCCATACTCCCGTCCCCCACGATGATCAGGCGGGTCTTCGGATCAAAGGAGATAAAATCTTCAACCTTAAACGGCCGGTTGATTCGGGCCGGATCTTCCCAGAGAAAATCATAGACCGTGTTGTGAAAAAAGAATGTTTTAAGATCCTTGAACTGATCCCGGGCATAGTCGAAAAGTGTCTGAACCACCGGAATATAAGGATCCATGGACCATCCGCCGTTATCGACAGCCAGTATGACTTTGATGCGGTCTTTTAGACGCCTTGAAAAAACAATATCGATCTCACCCCCGTTTTTTGTGGTCTGGTAAATGGTTTCATCGATATTGATCTCATCTTTGGGGCCTACGGGGACCATATTTCGGAGCCGTTTCAAGGCTTCACCCATCATATCCTGTGTCAAAAGGCCCTTCCGAGAGTAGTCTTTAAATCTTCTCTCCATGGCGACTTTAACGGCCGATTTGCTACGGGATACACCGCCCACGCGCATGCCCTCCGGGTGGTATCCCGAATGACCCACCGGCGACGTGCCGCCGGTTCCGATCCACGTCCTTCCACCCTCATGCCTTCCTTTTTGATCCTCAAGCCGTTTTTTGAAATATTCCATCAACGCTTCGGGGGTCAGATCGATGATATCCGACACATCCATCCCAAGAGCGGCGGCAAGAGTCCGCGGGTCTTCCAGCCATCCCTCCAGCATGGCTCTGGTGAACTCATCGAGCACCAGGCCTTCATTGTCAGGCATTTCGGCATCCTGAAACCGGTGGGCAAAAACTTGATCGTAACGATCAAAGTACCGTTCACTTTTGATCAAAATGGCCCTGGCGGCGATGTAGAACGTATCCATGGAGTTGATGAGTCCCATATCCATGGCTTTTTGAAGCGTTAAAAAAGAGGTGGGACTGACCGGAACCCCGGCATTTTTTAACTGGTAGAAGAAGTCGATAAACATATTCGCTATTAAAAAGGGCTGCGGCGGTTTATAACATCCAAGGCGATAGTATAATCTTGACTTTTTTTAAACAATACCCCCAAAAACGGAACGTCCGCTTTGAACAGTGAATCGGGATTAAAATCAGGGTCGGTTTTAAGCGCCCGGATCCAGTTAATCAGTTCCCGCGTGGCCGGTTTCTTTTCAATGCCGTCAATTTTACGCAGCTTGTAAAATGCGGCCAAAGCGTTTTCCATGAGGTGCGTGTCCATATCCGGAAAGTGAACCTGAACGATCTTTCGCATCATTTCCGAATTCGGAAAGGCGATATGATGGAAATTACATCTTCCCAGAAACGGATCCGAGAGATCCTTTTTGGCATTGGATGTAATCACAATGACCGGACGACATACGGCTTTTACGGTCCTGTCAATTTCAATGATGTCAAACTCCATCTGGTCCAGAACATCGAGCATATCATCCTGAAAATCAGTATCGGCCTTGTCGATTTCATCGATTAACAGCACGGTCCTTGCTTTTGACGTAAAGGCCTGGCCGATCTTGCCCATCTTGATATAGTCTTCAATGTTGCTGACGTCCCGTTTTGAATCACCGAAACGGCTGTCATTTAACCGTGTCAGCGTATCGTATTGGTAAAGGGCGTCTATCAGTTTCATGCTCGATTTTACATTGAGGACAATAAGGGGCATGTTCAGATTTTCCGCAACGGCATGGGCCAGCATGGTCTTACCGGTGCCGGGCTCTCCTTTGAGCAATAGCGGCATTTCAAGGGCCATGGAGACATTGACGATGCCGGCCAGTTCATCATCCAGAACATAGCGGCTGGCACCCATAAATTTATCATTTTGATGTGTTGCCATTCATCAACCTCTTTCAAAAATGGCGCCCAAAAAGGTCGGACTTTATTTTTCCCAGTTGGGACTTGCTTTGTTGAAAGTTTATTTATCGATTGAAATTCCAAATATCAAACAATTTCCAATGACCGAATTTCGAAAATCCAAAAAATGCCCTGTCCCGGAATGTTTTGGCTTTTGTATATTAGGATTTGCAATTTATTTGTAATTTGGTGCTTGGAATTTGTGATTTTACCTGAATTATTTTCTTCAACCTCCCACATTAAAGACTTTTAGCAATAATGAGGTACAAAATCCGATTAATCATACCGCCATTAAAAGATTTTTTCAACCCTGTTGGATTAAGAAGTACCTAAGACGCTGGAATAGGCGTGTTTAGCCAGCCACTGGAAGGTAAATAAAAAAGAACTTGAATAGTGGCAGACCTGGAAGTTGCAGGTGGAAAGACAAGTAGGAGTGCAGTGCTTTTTTATTTTTGAAAGCCGGTTCGAATCAAACTTGGGGCCCTTGTAAATGTTTCCCCAGTCTTCATCCGAACCATACAATTCAAAGCACGGCGCAAAACTGCCGTCCAGCCGGATCACCATGGACATCTTCCCGGCTTGACACGGCCATGGGTCCAGTGTACCGCGAATGAACGGTTTCATCGCTCTAAGATGTTCCACGGAATTCACCATGACATATCCTTCACGATTTTTTTCAATCAGCCAGTCGACGAGCTCGTCAATGGCCAGAAATTCCGCCGAAGTGATCCAGGCGCCGTCATGTCGATGCTTGTAGTCGTGATATTCGATGGGGGGGGGTTCATTGATATGATAATCCGTCGCAAT
Source organism: Desulfobacterales bacterium (assembly GCA_049583675.1). Taxonomy (GTDB): domain Bacteria; phylum Desulfobacterota; class Desulfobacteria; order Desulfobacterales; family UBA11574; genus UBA11574. The sequence continues at coordinate 4,626 of JBAUWG010000031.1, forward strand.
GCCGTGCACATGTGCGATTTCAGTGAGTGCTTTGACATCTTGAGCGTTGTTTTGGGTAATGTTGATGTTAAAAAATGTGATATATTGATATTTTTTTTCCTGTTGAATCAAATATTCGAACTGAGGCCTTATTCGGTTGAAGTATTTAGGTATTCCTTGATACCGATCGATGCCGTCCACAGCAAGATTAATGACGGATACGCCGGATTGGCCGATTTCGTCGATAAATGCCTCGTCCATAAGGATGCCGTTGGTGGGCAGATATACAAAAAATCCATTGTCTACGGCATAGCGGGTCAATTCAACAATAAAATCTTTGCGAATCAGGGGCTCGCCCCCCATATATGCCAGGACCCGGCATCCCGTGGATTTAAGCCATCTTACGGCGTATTTTGCCGTGTCCATGGTCATCCCCGGCATGTCTTGACCCCTGCTGTAGCAGTAGTGACAGTTAAGATTGCAGTTGAGATCCGTGTATAAAAATGAAAGAACCGGCCTGAATTGTTTGGAATGGATTTTTGAATTCACATAGGGAATAAGCCAGCTTCGATAGGCCCTGGTAAAATTCGAAAGTTGATATTTGCGGCTATGTTTGTTGTTATAGCGGTTCATGTGAAGGTTTGAATCTTGATCGGATGTCGGGAAGCCGCTATGGGCTCAATCGATCACACATACTGATACGTCAATTTTCCCCACGCAGTCCCGGAGGTTAAACGCAGAAATAAATTCGGATTTATAGATCATTATATTTTGTCATTAAATTCAAAATAATCCATAGGAATATGCGCTTATTTTAATAGGAAAACGTCCTGATCCATAGGAATTTTTCCTAAAACTTTGTAAAGGATTTTTTCAATCGGCATTCAAAAAGTTTTCTTCTTCAGGTCAAAGGGAGCGAAGCCCGATCAAAATGAATGTCCCTTTAAAGTTGCTTTAAGCTTTTGTGGCATATTGAATTGTTCTTGCAAAACAGTATATCTATGGTATGAAATTAGAAGCCATCTCAAAAAAGTCTTTTCGGCCGATATCGGCGTTGTGCCCTCGTATCAAGTCCTCGACATACTTGAGTATGCCTGCGGGTTGATTCTCGGCCTCGCCTTGATCTCGACCGAAAATCCTAATTTTGATATAGCTTCTCGTATTAAACGGTATTGGCAATGACAAAGAAAACGATGTCGGTGAATGTTTGGAATGAACCTTAAACCGAAAAGGAGGTACGTAGAATGAAATCTATCAAGATAGGTGTGGCAGTCGTACTGGCGCTGCTGATGGTGACTGCGCCGATGGCTGTCGCGGGAACGCTTCAGGATGTTCAGAAAGCCGGAGTCCTCAAGGCCGGTGTCAACGGCGGTGTTTTCGGCTTCAGCATGCCGGATGAAAAAGGCGTATGGAGAGGCCTGGATGTGGATACGGCCAAGGCTATCGCCGCCGCGGTCTTCGGCGATGCAAACAAGATCAAGTATGTTCCGCTGACCGCCGTGCAGCGCCTGCCCGCCCTTCAGTCCAAAGAAATTGACGTTCTTTGCCGAAACACCACCCAGACGCTGACCCGGACAGCTGCAAACGGTCTGCTTTTCGCTCACGTCAACTTTTATGACGGTCAGGGGTTTTTGGTAGCGAAAAAATCGGGCATCACAAGTGACAAACAACTGTCCGGCGCCACCGTATGTGTCCTGCCGGGAACCACCACGGAAATGAATGCGGCGGACTTTTTTAGAAAAAATGCAATGAAATGGAAGCCGGTGGTCATCGAGTCAACCACCGAACTGGCCAAAGCATTTTTTGCCGGTCGCTGCGACGTGCTGACTTCCGATAGATCTCAATTGGCGGCTCAACGGTCTATCGCCCCCAATCCCAAAGACTATGTAATGCTCCCTGCAACGATCTCCAAAGAACCATTGGCGCCGGTGGTACGCCAGGGCGACGACCAGTGGTACGATGTCGTCAACTGGACGGTGATGGCCTTGATCCAAGCCGAGGAATACGGCATTACCTCCAAGAATGTCGATGAGATGCTCAAGAGCAAAGATCCCGGAATCCAGCGCTTCCTGGGTGTCACCCCGGGCCTGGGTAAAGATCTGGGACTGAGTGATAAGTGGGTATACAACATCATTAAACAGGTGGGAAACTACGGCGAAATCTTCGAGCGCAACGTGGGAGTCAATACCCCCCTTGGACTCGAACGCGGCTTGAATGCCCTGTGGACCCACGGCGGTTTGATGTACGCCGCTCCTTTCAAATAACAGATGATATAAAAAAGGTGCCCTGAAAAGGGCACCTTTTTTATCTGTCATTTTCGGACTGTATTGTCTCATGTTTTGAAAATAAATTGACCCTCGTCCTTTAAAAAATTGTGAAGAATACCGCATCCGAAAAAGTGCCATTCTGGCTCGACCCCAAAAAGAGAGCGATCTTTTTTCAGTTCATAACGCTTTGTATGGTGGGGTTGCTGGCCTATTATCTCACCTCCAACACGATTCATAATCTTAAAAAACAAAACATTGCCACGGGATTCGGTTTTCTCCATAAGACATCTTCTTTTGAAATCGGCGAATCACTGATCCCTTATTCTGCGGCCAATTCTTACGGCCGGGCACTCATCGTCGGCGCCATAAACACTCTGTACGTTTCGTCCATAGGCGTTATCATCACGGTCATATTGGGCACAATTATCGGCGTGGCCCGGCTTTCCACCAATTGGCTGGTATCCAAAATGGCGGCGATTTTCATAGAAGTGTTCCAGGATATACCGGTGCTGTTGCAACTGTTTTTCTGGTATTCTCTTTTTTACACATCCCTTCCACCACCCCGGCAGGCCATTCATCCCCTGCCGGGTGTCATTTTATGCAATCGCGGGGTTACGTTTACCGTTCCCAAATCCGATCCGGCACATGGTTATATGGCGATCGCCTTTCTGGCCGGCTGCATTATCGTTTATCTCATCCGCCGGTGGGCCAACAAACGGCGGGACAAAACCGGACAGCTTTTTCCGGTGTTTCGGGTTTCCCTGGCCATTTTGGTGGGGCTTCCCCTGCTAACATGGTGGCTGGCGGGCGCGCCCACCGCATTAAATGTGCCGAAGCTGGTCGGTTTTAATTTCACCGGCGGCATGACGTTTTCCCCGGAGTTTATTGCCCTGCTGCTGGGGCTTGTCCTGTATACGGCTGCATTTGTCGCCGAAGTCGTCCGGGCGGGAATTCAGTCCGTGAGCAAGGGGCAGACAGAAGCCGCCATGTCCCTGGGACTCAAACCTGGTATGGTTCTCAACCTGGTGATTTTGCCCCAGGCCCTTCGCGTGATCATTCCGCCGCTCACCAGTCAGATGCTGAACCTGACCAAAAACAGCACGCTGGCGGTGGCCATCGGGTATCCGGATTTTGTATCCGTGGCCGACACGACCATCAATCAGACCGGTCAGGCCATCGAGGGGGTGGCCCTGATCATGGCGCTATATCTTATTTTCAGTTTGCTCACATCGGCGATTATGAACTGGTATAATAAAAAAGCGGCTTTAGTGGAACGGTAGAAAGATCGGCTCAGAAGATCAACCTTTGGCTTTCCCTGAAGGGATTTACTTTTTTGAAAGGTTACTGACGTTTAAAGTCCAAATATCAAACCCAAACCACATCATGGCATTAAATGTTTTGGTCATTGACTATTGAAATTTGAGATTTATTTGTATTTTGGTGCTTGTAATTTATAATTTTTTGACTAAAAATCCATGGCAAAAATTGCAAAACCATCCCGAAGCGAAGAGCTTAAGCCCCCGGTCGTCCATGTCGGTGTTATCGGTTGGATAAGGACCAATCTGTTCAATAACTGGTTTAATTCCGTTTTAACAGTGGTCACGGTCTATCTCTTGCTGAAAACCGTTCCGCCTTTTGTTCGCTGGGCCTTCATCGACAGTGTATGGAACACCACCTCGCAGGTATGCCGCGAGGCAAGCGGCGCCTGCTGGTCGATTATCCCACATAATTACCGGTTCATCATTTTCGGGTTCTTTCCCTATCATCTTCAGTGGCGGCCTCTTTTGGCCATGATCATGCTCTTTGTCCTGCTCTTTTTCAGCCAGAACCGAAAACATTGGAAAACGCCCCTGGCGTATACCTGGATCGCAGGCCTTGTTATCATGGGCCTGCTCCTGAAAGGCGGGCTTTTCGGACTAAAATCGGTGGAAACCACCCAGTGGGGAGGGCTGCTGCTGACCCTGCTGCTGTCGGTCTTCGGACTCACCGCGGCATATCCTCTAGGCGTCGTTCTGGCGCTGGGACGACAGTCCAAATTGCCCGCCGTAAAAGCGCTCTGCATTGTATACATTGAAATGATCAGAGGAGTTCCGCTTATCAGTCTTTTGTTTATGGCATCGATTATCTTCCCGTTGTTTCTCCCCGAAGGCGTTACCATCAACGCGATCATCCGGGCCCAGATTGCCATTATCCTGTTTACCGCCGCCTACATTGCGGAAGTGGTTCGGGGCGGTCTGCAGGCGATGGCCCGCGGACAGTTCGAGGCGGCCGAATCTTTGGGACTGAACTACTATCAGACCATGCGCCTGATTATATTGCCCCAGGCGCTGAAAATCGTCATTCCGCCCACCGTCAGCATTCTCATTTCCGCTTTCAAAGACACTTCCCTTGTGGTGATTATTGCGCTGTATGATTTGCTTAAAACCACCCAAACGGTCCTTTCCGACCCGCGGTGGATGTCGTACAGCAGAGAAGCCTATATTTTTGTGGCCATTATTTACTTTTTGGGTTGTTTTTCCATGTCGAATTACAGTAGAAAATTGGAAAAAGAATTATCAAGGGGAAATTAAGCGTTTTTATGGATAAAGAACTCTCAGCCGACGCAAGACAAGGTCTGTCCCATGAGCTCATCATAGAAATCATCGATATGCATAAATGGTTCGGTGACTTCCATGTACTTCAGGGGATCAATCTTGCCGTACATAAGCAGGAACGCATCGTCATTTGCGGCCCTTCGGGTTCCGGGAAATCAACGCTCATCCGCTGTATCAACCGTCTGGAAGAACACCAGCGGGGACGCATCGTGGTGGACGGCATTGAATTGACCAGCAATATCAAAAACATCGAAAAAGTACGCACGGAAGTCGGCATGGTGTTCCAGCATTTCAATCTCTTTCCCCACCTGAGTATCGTCGAAAACCTGACATTAGGGCCCATATGGGTCAGAAAAACACCGAAGAAACAAGCCGAAGAAACCGCCATGTATTACCTGGAAAAGGTGCATATTGCCGAACAGGCCAAAAAATACCCCGGCCAACTCTCCGGCGGTCAGCAGCAGCGGGTCGCCATTGCCAGGAGCCTGTGCATGAATCCGAAAGTCATGCTGTTTGATGAGCCCACCTCCGCCCTGGACCCGGAAATGATCAAGGAAGTCCTGGATGTGATGATCGATCTGGCCCGGGAAGGAATGACCATGATCGTGGTCACCCATGAAATGGGGTTTGCTAAGAGCGTGGCCCACCGGGTTCTTTTTATGGATTCCGGCCAGATTGTCGAAGGAAACACCCCCGAAGAATTTTTCGATAATCCCCAGCACGACCGGACCAAACTTTTTCTCAGCCAGATATTGCATTAGAAGCCATCTCAAAATCTTGCTTTTCTTCCAACCTTTGTTAGCCCGTCTTGACCCGTTCGACAAGTTCGAGAGAAGATGCCAAAATTTTATTCTTAAACTTGAAATTGAGAGCAGCCGTCAGCATCCGGGTGTGGATGACCCGGTTCATTTTAGCCAGAACAGCCAGGGCGGCAAGGGCCCAGTCAGGAGATTTTATTTTTTGCGATTTAAAGTCGGCCGTATGGATCTTTGCTTTACAGGAGGGAACCGTGACCCCGGAAGCCTGGATAACCAGGGCAGTGTTATCCAGGGCATCAAAAACAGCGTTCCGGCGCGCCACCCCTTCCTGGCTCAACGCCAATACGACATCCGGCCGGCGGATGCCGGTATAACCGATCTTGTCGGGAGAGAAAATAACTTCCGTGATAGATGGTCCTCTGAGCACGGTGATATTGTATTCGTTTTTCTGGGTGGTTTGAAGCCCGGCGAAAAGGCCTGCCAGGCACAAAATCTCTCCGGCGGTGATTATCCGCTGGCCGGCGCTGCCCAGAATCATCACGCCCTTTCTTTGGCTTTCAGGAGATTCGAATTGCGCCTCAATTTTTTGAGGAGGCAAGACCGGTCGCAGTTCGGCCGCCAGCTTCCTGTACTGGCGGCCGTATTCTTCTCTTTGATTTTCAGGAATCGGGGGCTTGATTGCCGGCATTTGGGCAAGGGATTCTTCAATGATCTGAGGCGTGAGCTTGTTTCGCTTGGTATAGCGTCCCGGACATATCCCCCAGATGTCGAGAATGGAAAACCCTTCAAACCGAACGGCGCTCTCTATTTCTTCCGAAAGATTCTTCGCATAGCTCGAGCAGCGCTGAACATAGGCGGCACCGGCCGATGCCGCCACTTTGCAGATATCCAGAGGGTGTTCCAATTGGTTGAGGAAACCGGATCCCACACGGGCGGTCAAGGGCGTGGTCGCCGAAAACTGGCCGCCGGTCATTCCGAAATTGAAGTTGTTCAAGACCAGCAGCGTCACATTGAGATTGCGGCGGCATGCGGAAAGCACATGGGCGCCGCCGATACCCAGGCCCCCGTCTCCCATGGTCACGATGACGTTCAGTTCCGGCCGGGCCATTTTCAAACCCGTGGCATAGGTCAACGCCCTGCCGTGCAGGCCGTGAAAGGCGTGGGTATTGAAAAAAGTATCGAAAAGCCCGGAACACCCGATGTCGCTGACGATCACGATCTCTTCTCCCTTAAGCCCCATATGGGTAAGCGCCCGGTCAAGGGAGCGGGTAATCCGGTCGTGGGAACAACCCGGACAGAAAACCGGGGGTCTGTCGGCATTCAGTAAACTAGGCATGGTCTATCGCCTCCGTGATCTGCTGCGGAGATATCAGTCGTCCGTCCATCCGCCCCAGGAAATCGACGGTCTTATTTGGCAGAACGCGCTGTATTTCTCTGACATACTGCCCGAGATTCATCTCCGTCACCACCACCCGCCGAATGGGTCCGACTTTTTCCCGGATCAGCGTTTCAGGAACCGGCCAGAGGGTTTTTAAAATCAGAAGGGAAATGGGTTTGCCGCTGCGTTTTTTTTCACGATACACATCACGGGCCGCCCGGGCCGTAATCCCATAGGTTAAAACCAGCGTATCCGCGTCTTCTTCCGGATAGTATTCGTGAAAACTGAACCGTTTCACAGCGGATATCAGCTTGTTGCCGAGCCGGTCCTGGATTCGGGCGATTTCATCGGAATCGGTGGTGATGTAGCCGTCAGTGCCATGTGTCGAAGAGGTCTGGCGAACGACCACCTCGCCGCCGATGGGTAAAAAATAAGGCGCACTGCTGGCCGACGGCGCTTCAAACGGAATAAAACACTTTCCTCCCGGCGGCATCGGGCGTTCAATGGTCTCGGGCCGGTCAAAGGCATCCAGATCCACATTTTCCCGGGTCATGGCAATCTCTTTGTTGGAAGCGATAAATACCGGGCACCTGAATTCTTCGGCAAGATTAAAGGCGCTGATGGTGAGTAAATAGCAGTCACCGACATCCGCAGGCGCCAGCACAATGACCGGCAATCCAGCGCTGTTGCCCCATCGCAGAAACTGGATGTCGCCGTCAGCCCCCCGTGTGGCCGAACCGGTGGAAGGGCCCAGCCGCTGAACATCCACAATGACAATGGGAATTTCACTGCCGATGGCAAAGGAAATGTGCTCGCTGTACAGGCTGATGCCCGGTCCCGAGGTGGCGGTCATAACCTTCAGCCCTCCCATGGAGGCTCCCAGACAATAGCCGATGGAAGCGATTTCGTCTTCGCCCTGAAGACAGACGCCCCCCAACGGCGGCAGGAGTTTGAGCATGGTGTTGAAGATGGATGTTGCCGGCGTGATGGGATACCCGGCAAAAAAACGGCACCCTGAAGCCACCGCTCCCCAGGCCACCGCTTCATTTCCTTCCATGAGGCTAAATCCCATTTTAATTCTCCAAAATGCAAGATAGGGTTTGATGTCAAATATCTATGACGATGTCTTTCGGCGAATGGAAATTATTTTCACATCCTTAACCGGTTTGCTTTGCGAATCGACCTTGACCGCCCCGATCTTGTCTGCCACGTCCATCCCCTTGACCACTTTCCCGAACACGGTGTGTTTGCCGGTGAGCCAGTCCGTGTCCACCAGATTAATGAAAAACTGTGAACCGTTGGTATTGGGGCCTGCATTGGCCATGGCCAGAGACCCCCGAACCGGCGCATGCTTTGATCCATTTTCAGAATAGACATAGCCCATATTTTCGTAAACTTCCATAAGGGTCAGGCTTGCGAGCCTGGCGTTAAATTCATCTTTTCTTTGAACGAGCTCTTTCTGCGAATTGATATTCATTTTTCGAAACAGCGGTATGAGCAGGTTTTTTTGAAACTCCTCCTCGCTGCGAATCATCAAAAATCGATGCGGCCCTTTTTTGGGATCAAATGCTTTTATCTTATCCAACCCTAAGGCTTTGGCATCGATTTCATCATCAAAGACATACCCGGGGCCCCCCTGTCCATTACCCAGCGGGCAGCCGCCTTGAATCATGAAATTCTTGATCACCCGGTGGAAAATAAGACCGTCGTAAAAAGGCCGTTTTTCTTTTTTGCCGGTCTTGCTGTCTGTAAATTCCTTGGTGCCCTCGGCCAGACCGATAAAATTGGCGACCGTTTTCGGCGCTTCGTCCTGAAACAGTTCCACCTCCATATCCCCAAGTGTTGTTTGAATGACATACACGGGATTCTCCTTTTGTTTTTTTTCAGCGGTCCATCCGATTCCCGCAGTTAATATACACAGCATCATGGTGCCTGTCAGAATAACATGTCTCATTTTATAAGAATCCTTTCCCTAGGTTAACCTAAAAAAA
>JBAUWG010000032.1:0-1707 GCA_049583675.1 Desulfobacterales bacterium
AATGCCGTTGAAGCTATCGGAGAAAAGGTCAAGGTTGTCGCCGGCCTTGAGGATATTTTGTCCGCTGAAAAACTGATTTTTCCCGGAGTCGGCAATTTCGGCAGCATGATGCGGATTTTGCATCAAAAAGGTTTTGTAGCGCCCTTAAAATTCTATCTGCGTTCCGGACGACCGTTTTTCGGCATATGTCTGGGATTGCATGTTCTGTTTGATAAAAGCGAGGAAGCCCCGGAAATGGGTGGATTGGGCATTATCCCCGGATGCGTTAAAAAGTTTGACATCGACCTCTCGGTGCCGCACATCGGATGGAACGGCCTCAATATTAAAACCGCGAGTCGAATATTCAATGGTTTGCGGGGAGATGAAAAGTTTTATTTTGTCCATTCATTCTATGTGGAACCTGAAAATGACAATGTTGTTCTGACCACTACCGACTACGATGTTGAATTTACAAGCAGTATTCAACAAGAAAACATCATTGCAACGCAGTTCCATCCGGAAAAAAGCGGTGATCCGGGAATATTACTCTTAAAAAACTTTATCCAACCCAGTCAAGAGCCCACCGCCCTGAGCCGTGTTTCCCAAAACTCCCGACTGGCGAAAAGAATCATTGCCTGTCTGGATGTTCGATCCAACGACCAGGGAGATCTGGTGGTCACAAAGGGTGATCAATACGATGTGAGAGAAAACGGTAATGTTCGGAATCTCGGCAAGCCCGTTGAACTTGCCGAACGGTACTACAAAGAAGGGGCCGACGAGATTACTTTTTTAAATATCACAGGGTTTAGGGATTTCCCGCTTAAAGATATCCCGATGTTGGCGGTATTGAAACAGACATCGAAACATGTTTTTGTCCCCTTAACCATCGGCGGCGGGATACGGGATTATGCGGATAAGGATGGAAAGAAATATACCGCCTTAGAAGTTGCCGCTGCGTATTTTCGATCCGGAGCGGACAAAATTTCCATTGGAAGCGATGCGGTCTTAATTGCTGAAGACTATATAAAAACAGGTAGAATGACCGGAAAAAGTTCCATTGAACAAATATCCGAAGTTTATGGCGCCCAGGCGGTTGTTATATCCGTGGACCCCAAAAGGGTCTATGTATCTTCGCCGGATAATGTCGGTCATCATGTCATCAAGACAGCTATCAAGGGCCCCAACGGGGAAGAATTCTGTTGGTATCAATGCACCGTCAAGGGGGGCAGAGAGGGCAGAGATATAGATGCCGTAACCCTTGTACAGGTTTGCGAAAAGTTGGGCGCCGGAGAAATACTGTTAAACTGTATCGATAAAGACGGCACCAATTCAGGTTTTGATATCGAGCTTGTCAATGTCGTCAAGAACGCCGTCACCATTCCGGTGATTGCATCCAGCGGCGCCGGATGTGTTGAGCATTTTTATGACGTGTTCACAAAAACAAAGGTGGAGTCTGCATTGGCAGCCGGCATATTTCACAGAAAAGAAGTTCCGATAACCGCAGTAAAAGCGTATTTGAGAGACAAAGTGGAAATTCGGGCTATTGAGTAAAGAATCCGAGCCCAGAGGACTCGGTTTTAGTTAGTGCCCATCCATAAATGGTCTTTTTGCCCAATCTCTGCGTTATGCTCAAAAAATAATCCTCGGAATATCAACTATATGCCTGCGGTTATTTTTTTCGCATGCCTTGATCTTGAACAAAAATCCTCATTTATGGATGGACACTAG
>JBAUWG010000033.1:0-3126 GCA_049583675.1 Desulfobacterales bacterium
GTCGGAGCTGTTTTATATCCGGAACCGGCTGCGGTATTTTCTCATATACAGAATCAACCAGCCGGAGAAGTTGTTTTTCCAACCCAATATGGATGTTCATGGGCAAAACCTATGGTTCGTTTGGATCGTCCCGGTTAAATACGCTACGCTATTGCTGTCGCAAATTTAACGGGATAAATTTTGATCGTTTGGATCGCTAAAAACCTTTAACTATCATAACCATCTAAACCATCTAAACCAAATGATATCTTGCATCCATCCCATCAAACAGTATAAAATCATCATACGTTCAATCTTTTATAAATATAACGCTTTTCACGATTTCATCAAGAAAGGATTGACATATGATTACCTTTGAATCCGTACAAAATGCCGCAAAGTTACTCAAAAATAAGATCATCCGAACGCCGCTGATGTATTCACCCTCTTTAAGCCGGATGTTTGGCGGAGAAATTTATTTAAAACTGGAGAATCTGCAAAAAACGGGATCTTTTAAAATCCGGGGTGCAACATACGGCATATTGATCAACAGAGATAAAATAGGCCCAGGCGGGGTGGTGACGGCGTCTGCAGGGAATCATGCCCAGGGAGTCGCCCTGGCTGCCCGGCTGGCAGGGATCCCGGCAACCATCGTGATGCCCGAATGGGCTTCCATCAGTAAGCAGGAAGGCACCCGGGAATACGGCGGCGAAGTCATCATCGAGGGTAAGAGTTTGGGAGAATCCCTGAACAAAGCCCAAGAATTGGCCCGCGAAGATAAAACCTTTATCCATCCTTTTGAAGATGAGGATATCATTACGGGACAGGGAACCATTGCCCTTGAAATCATGGAAGATCTTGAAGATTTCGACATGGTGATCGTCCCGATCGGCGGCGGAGGCATTATTTCGGGCATAGCGGCAACCATAAAACAGATTCGCCCGAAAGTGAGGGTTGTCGGGGTCCAATCCGCGGCTTGCCCGTCGGCCTATGAATCGTATCGCAACGGAAAAATCACGACGGTCTTATCAGAGTATTCCATCGCAGACGGTATCAGCGTCAAGCAGGTGGGAGCGCTCAACTTCGATATTATTCGGGAGTATGTCGATGATGTGGTTTTAGTCGATGAAGATCAGATCGCAGCGGCCATCCTTTTGCTTCTGGAACGAAAGAAGATTCTCGCCGAAGGCGCCGGAGCGGTTTCTCTGGCAGCCCTTTTAAACGGTTCGGTGGCGATCCCACAAAAAAGCCGTGTCGTTTTGATCATCAGCGGCGGTAACGTCGACAGCTCTTTGCTGGGTCGCATATTAAATCAGGGTTTGGTAAAGCACGGACGAATTATGCGGCTGAGGGTGCGCCTGCCCGATACCCCCGGTTCTCTGGCACGACTGCTCATTCTGATATCCAGACTCAAGGCCAATGTCCTACACATCTTTCATGATCGAAATGCCAGAAATCTGCCCATTTACGTCACTCGCGTCGACCTGGACATTGAAACCCGCGGTCCCGACCACATTGAAGACATCGCCCAAAATTTAAAGGCCTCAGGGTATGAGCTGGAATTGAGGTAAAGGCAGAGGACGGACGACGGACGACGGAAGACAGACGACGGAGGACGGAGGACGGAAGACAGAGGACGGACGACAGACGACGGAGGACGGACAACAGATAATTGATTAAATTAATGACAACCATCCTCCGACTTCTGGTCCTTTGCCCTATGCTCTTGCCCCATGCCCTCTGCCCCATGCTCTATGCCCTCTGCTCTTGCCCTATGCCCCATGCCCTTTGCCCTCTGCCCTCCGTCGTCTGTCCTCTGTCGTCTGTTTTAAAGGTTCGAAGCCAGAGACAACTGATTTTTATTAACGGCAAGATAAAGTTCCGGCTGGACATATTCTTGATATTGTTCCACGAACGGCATATAGACCAACAGATAGCGTGTTGGTTTTATGGTGATGTCTTTAAGTATGGGGAGCATGTCTTTCTCGGGTTTTATGAAACCGGCCATACTCATGGCAAGGCTTTCGACGGCATCTTCGATGGGCAACGTGACCGGATGCATTCTCGCCTTGGGAAGCTCTCCGCGCATTTCTATTTCGGGTTGTGAAAGGGTGACATTTCGCTCAAGTTGTACAAACACCCGGGGCCTCACTTTAAAAGCCGGGGACCAGAAATGAAACGCCCTGTCTTTCCAGTCTTTTTGGATGACCATTGGCAAATTGGCAATACGAACCAGGTCCGCATATGAATCGAGTTTAATCCCGTTAACCTGGGCTTTGATGCGCCAGAACGGAAGATAGGTGATATTCTCGGCGTTTGACGGAATGGTGGCAAATTTGATGGATTTCAATCCGTTTTTTGTTGGCCGCCAGGTCGTGTTGCAATTCCTGCAAAGCAAAATCAACGTGTCTCGCTGTCCCTCCAGATCCCAACCGCACCCTGGACAAAGCGTTGGAAGGAATTGAATTCGGCAGTCCGGACGTCCGCCCGGAAGGGATGATGCATTGAAATCATCCGGCGGCGTGGATGCGAGCGCTTTATTTAAAACCGCGTCATATATTTTTCCCTCTCCATAAAACGGAGAATAAATCAAACTGATGGTATCGCCAATATGCGATTGATATAAAACAGGACTCGGCAACGATGTGCTGAACCGCAATTTGAAAATATTCATTGCTTTATTAAAAGAATAGGTCGGTTTGAGAAAATAACCGATCTTTTCAGACGTTACGAAACTGAGATTTAGGGCCTGACTGCGCAGTCCGAGGGATATCGGAAAAAATGAAGATTCAACCGCCTGATAGCTGACATCTATAAATCTGTGCCTGATACCGGATTCCAAACAAGAAAACAGCATCCCTTTAAACCGCCAGTACGGAAAAAACACCAGATCTTTTCCCTTTGGAGCGGCGTTGGGCAGCATATATTGGAAAAATTTGTCTTGAACCAGGTAAGAATTCACGCGGCAAAACCCGCACGAAAAGAAACGGTCGGTCTCTTTCAGAAGCGCCGGAGCGCCACATTGCGGACATTGATGTTCAATGGTAAGTTCAGCCATTGGGTTCGTTCGGTAGATCGTTAAATCGCTGATTGGTTAAATGGTTTAGTTGGCAGAGGGCATGGGGCATAGAGATAGAAGGTAAGAAG
>JBAUWG010000034.1:0-6130 GCA_049583675.1 Desulfobacterales bacterium
TCCATAAATGGTCTTTTTGCCCGATCTCGGCGTTATGCTCAAAAAATAATCCTCGGAATATCAACTATATGCCTGCGGTTATTTTTTTCGCATGCCTTGATTTCGAACAAAAATCCTCATTTATGGAAGGACACTAATGAGTTTATATATGCTTTACAATCATCCAGGTTTGAGCTCTTCATTATGCGAAGCCCTAAGTTCTTTCCGGGCAAGATTGAGGTTATACTAAATTTGAGTCATCGCTTAATGTACGACAACTTCAATGTCTACACAGTAATCCCCGCGTAAGGGGCCGATTGTAATTTCTTTTACAGCAGCAACCAATCCCGATCCATTAAACAGCCCCACATTGGAATAATACTGAACATTGTGAATTTCAGATCCGATTTTGAAATTTTCAACCACATCTTTGTCTCTGCTTGGGATAAGGAGACTGATCACTTTTCCCAATTGGAACCTCACCTTAAATTCATACACGTTCCCTTTTTGTGGGCCAGCGTCCACGGTGATCCCGATGGAGTTGACATCGAGAACATCATCGTTTTCAACAGCAGATTCATCCTGTTCTTTCCCGGCAGTTTCCGGTTCCGGAACCTGTTCCCGATCATTTTCAGCTGATTCTGTCACGGGCAATTCTTGGATTTGTTCTTTTGTTTTTGGCAGCGTCTTTACAATACCTTCTCTTTTTAACTGATTTTCGAGAAAAACACGCAATTTGTCCAACTGATCAGGTTGAAACACACTGTCTGAAAGCCATTTCTGGTATTGAGTAACAGCGTCGTCTGTTGAATAAAGAGCAATGTGGCATCTTAGAATATTCTTGGCTGCAGGAATTCGTGTCGATTCCTTTTTCAACAGGGTATTGAATTCTGAAATAGCTCTTTTAAACTGACCGAATTTTGCCAATGTCACCGCAGCCTCGAGGGCTTTTGCATTTTCATCTAAATCGGGTGAAAACGAGGACATTCTTTTGATCAGATCCTGAATATTTGCAGACATCTCGGGTTTTTTCGGCGCTAACTCGATCCTTGAAATATCTTTTTTCAACATATTTATTTTCTTAGATATACCCTCGATAAGGCTGGGTCTGTTCTTGAGCTGCTCATTTTTCTGAATGAGTTCGGTTGCATCATTATATTTCGCCATCGCTTCGTACAATAATCCCTGTGAATGATAAAGTTCCGCTTCTTTCAACAGTGTTTTAATCTTTGTTATGATGTTCATGCTCAACCTCAGGAAGCAAAGTAACTTTAAGAAATTTCAATAATTTAATAAAACTATAATATTTATGACGAGATTTTAGCGCTTGCCTTGAATTTGGAATAATGAAATATTTTATTACATTTTGTTTAATTAATCCATATTTTTTATCCCGGTAGGTACTGAATGTCAACCATAAGAAAACGGAATTATGATATAAATAGGTTGACATCATGCGATTTTATGCTATCAAAATCAAAATTTTTATGGCAGTTTAGATCTTTGCTTTCGGGTACTCCCAACAAGAAAGCGCTTCAAAATTTAACAAATATTCCAATTCATTAATCATGTAAAGGAGAATCGTCATGGATAAAAAAGTAACCGTTGTCGGCGCAGGGAATGTCGGGGCCACTGCTGCGCAAAGACTGGCAGAAAAAGAGTTGTGTGATGTCGTGTTGGTGGATATTGTTGATGGACTCCCCCAAGGTAAAGCCCTTGATCTTGCAGAGGCTGCACCGATTGAAAAACATGACGCTCATCCAACGGGCTCCAACGATTATGCTGCTTCGGCGAATTCCGATATCGTCATTATTACTGCGGGAATTCCCAGAAAACCGGGTATGAGCCGGGACGATCTTTTGAGCACCAATGCAAAAATCATGAAAAGTGTCGTTCAGGAAGTGGCGAAGCAATCTCCGAATGCGGTATTGATTATTGTCAGCAATCCCCTGGATGCCATGTGCCATGTCGCTTATGAAATCAGCGGTTTTCCTAAGAATCGCGTTCTCGGTATGGCCGGCGTGCTTGATTCCGCTAGATTCAGGGCTTTTATCGCCATGGAGCTTAACGTTTCTGTAGAAAATACAACTGCATTTGTTCTCGGGGGGCATGGGGATACCATGGTGCCGCTGCCTCGCTATTCTGCTGTTGCGGGAATTCCGATTACGGAATTGCTTTCAAAAGAACGAATAGACGCACTGGTAAAAAGAACCGCCAACGGCGGCGCAGAGATTGTCGGACTTCTAAAGACAGGGAGCGCTTTTTATGCGCCGGCATCGGCCGCCGTTGAAATGGCCGAATCGATTCTTAAAGACAAAAAGAAAATCCTTCCCTGCGCAGTCTACCTGGAAGGTGAATACGGATATAATGATCTTTTTATCGGTGTCCCCGTAAAATTGGGTGCCGACGGGGTTGAACAAATTATCGAAATCACGCTTACGGAAGAAGAGAAGACCGCTCTCGACAAATCGGCCCATTCGGTACGGGAACTTAAAGAGTTATTAAAGAAACTGGCATAGTCATGGATTTATTAAAATAGATGAAAACAATAAAAAGCAAAGTCATGGTCTTGCTGATTGTTTGTTTGGCATTCATCGGCGCACTTCATGTAATATATTATCATTATATATTTTCCCTTCAGGGAAAAATGGAGCTCATCGAAAAATTTGATGACTTCCGCGAAAATATTCTTGAAATGAGACGCTATGAGAAAAATTTTATTTACTTTAAAGATACCGGCAGTCTGAATGAAACCATATTTTATTTTTTTAGGATCGAAGATTTTTCCCGTGAGCTTGCCAAAGATGTCATCCGAGTTGTCGGAGCCGATAAGTTTTCAAAATTTCAGAACGATTTGAAAGACTACAAAACCATACTCGATCAAAATATGAGACGTGTTAAGACTGGAAAGGCGGAACTCAATGTAGAGCGTATCCGAACCAAAGGCAAAAAGATGGTCGATTTTGCCAATGAACTGATCATCACCAAACGGCATCGAATTCAAAAAGCCATCAATCGTATCGGGATCATTCCCGTAATTTTTCTGGTCAGCTTTATCGTGTTTGTTATTTTGATTCTTCAGTTGATTTCAAAAGGTATTCTCAAACCTGTCGCCTTGATGCAACAGGCAACCGAAGAGGCTGCCAAAGGAACATTTAAGCCGATTGTTTATGAATCGGAAAGAGAAGACGAGGTTACCCATCTGATAGAGACATTCAATGAAATGGCAAAGCAACTCGAAACAAAACAGGAACAATTGTTACAATCGAGAAAGCTGGCATCCATCGGCACATTGACTTCAGGTATTGCCCATGAACTGAACAATCCCCTGAACAACATTTCTCTGACCGCAGAAAGTTTAATGGAAGAATTCACGGAAATGACCACAGCGGAAGCTTCGGAAATGATGGTGGAGATTCTCGCCCAGGCAGACAGGGCCGGTCAAGTGGTTAAAAATTTATTGGAATTCTCGAGAACCGAACGGCCCGTACTACTGGAACTTCGTATCGATGATGTTTTGGATCGTACGATGAAACTCATAAAGAACCAGATTATGGTGACCGGTATCCAATTGAAAAGAGAAAACAGTAAGGATCTGCCCCCTATAAAAGGCAGAAGCCAGGATCTGCAGCAAGCGTTTATTAATATCCTGTTGAATTCCATTCAGGCTATGAAAGATCTGTCCGGAGAAAATATCATTACCATCCGCACCGGACCGGGACCGAACGGCTATATCAGAATCGATTTTTCAGATACCGGAATCGGGATAAAGCCGGAAGATATGAAACATATATTTGACCCGTTTTATACCACCAAGCCCGTTGGACGAGGAACAGGTCTGGGTCTTTCCCTGGTATACGGTATTATTCGGACACACGGCGGTTATGTCGAAGTGAAAAGTGAGATAAACGTCGGAACCACGTTTTCAATATATTTACCGTCAGTCGCAACTGAGGAAAAGGAAGCGGATCATGCAGCATAGAGTCGCCGTCATTGACGATGAGATAACCGTATGCCGACGACTCAAACACGCTCTGAATAAAGATGGCTATGAGGTGGAAGCTTTCCAGAACGGCGAATCTTTCTGGGGACGTATGGTTCAGGATCCGTTTAATATCATATTTCTTGATTTAAAACTTCCGGATGTAGACGGCATGGATGTTCTTTCACGGATTAAAAAGCGATATGACAATGTTGAGGTCATTGTCATAACGGGTTACGGGTCCATCGATTCGGCCATCAGTGCCATTAAAATAGGCGCCTATCATTATGTAATCAAACCGTTCAAAATAGATGAAATCCGCTTGCTTGCCAGAGGTGCAAGAGAAAAAATAGGGTTGCGGGATGAAAATCAGCGCCTTCGGCAAGCTGTCGACGGGCAGGATATACTAAAAGGCTTTATCGGTACCAGCCCCGCGATGCAGGAAATCTTCTCCATGATCAAGAAAGTGGCCCCCGTGAATTGCAATATCCTGTTGCAGGGCGAAAGCGGTACCGGAAAAGAGCTCGTGGCCCGATCGATTCACCGATCGAGCCCGAGAAAAAATCGCCCGTTTATTTCTTTCAATTGCGGGGGATTCACGGAAGAATTGATCTGCAACGAGCTCTTCGGCCATGAAAAAGGCGCTTTTACCGGTGCATCTATTACCAAGATCGGTCTCATTGAGTCCGCAGACGGCGGAACGCTTTTTCTTGATGAAATCGGAGAAATGCCCCCTTCCATGCAGGTAAAAGTGCTTCATGTCATCCAGGAGAAAAAAATATTGCGTGTGGGCGGAACGTCACCACTTAATTTGGATATTCGACTCATTGCCGCCAGCAATAAAGATATCAAAAAGGCTACCGCCGTAGGATCTTTTCGTGAAGATCTGTTTTATCGCTTGAATGTGGTCACATTAAGACTCCCCCGTCTGTGTGAGAGAAGGGATGATATTCCCATGCTGGTTTCTTTCTTTATCGAAAAATACAGCCCTCCTTTCGAGAAAAAAATTAAAGGGATCTCATCCGATGCCCTCGAGATTCTTATGCATTACAATTTCCCCGGCAATGTGCGAGAACTTGAAAATATCGTCCAGAGATCTGTAGCCCTTGCCGAAAGCGACGTTATTCACATCCTTGATCTGCCCCAGGATCTCCAAAAACTCGAGTTTAATACCTTTGAAGGAGAAGGATTGCTGGCGCTTGAAGAGGTGGAAAAACAACATATCGCTAAAGTTCTGGATAAAACAGGTCATAACAAAAATTTATGTTCTAAGATACTTAATCTGCCCCGCACCACATTATGGCGAAAAATGAAAAAATACGGTTTGCTGAACAAAAACTGATTCATTAACTCGCCGGATATCACTCACAACACGGATTCTTTATGCGTTTACAAGCTTTTCATATTGAAACATTCATCATAGACCCGATATCTTCAACCCCTTGATATCCTTTGATAAACACCGCCTTGCCGTCATGTGTTTCAATTTGGAATAAAAAGGGCTCTTTTCTTTGTCTCAGTGGCGCTTCTTCGGTATATTCAGTAGAAGTTCGTCCTCTGTGTTCGCTCATAATGAGTTGAATATCAGATAGATAAAAGATTCATCTTGGATTTGTTTTTTCATCCGGTAAAAAATGACCGAACTGGCATCTAATTTGCTGATGAGTCTGAACGAGGAGGATTTAATGGAAAAGATCCTTGTGGGGTTGTATCCCGGAAAAACCAGTTTATGGGCTGCGGTTCACGCACTCAACCTTTCAAAGCGGATAAAGGCCAGATTATATTTTCTTCTGGTCATTAGTCCGACGGCAAAAGAATCAGACCAGAGCCTTATTCATCAGGTAGAGGCTTCAATGAAGTCCAGTCTCGAGTCGCTAATTGAAGAAGGAATTTCAGACGGCATACCCGTAGATTATTATATCACCCACGGGCAATACGATAATGAACTGGTGAAGTTCGTCAAAGAAAACAGGATTACCATGCTGGTTGTGGGATCACCGAATCCCCAGGACGGGCGTTTTGAGGATTTTGAAGATCTTCTTGAAAAGATACGCCACAGGATCGATTGCCGCATCGAAGTCGTGCATGAAAAAAACCGTTAAAAAAACAAAGAAAAGGAGAGGATGATGTTTCATCTGTATCTACCGATCGCCGGAAACAGTGTGAATG
>JBAUWG010000035.1:0-2157 GCA_049583675.1 Desulfobacterales bacterium
CCTCCGTTTTTCAATTGAATATTGATGGACAATAAAAAAAGCGCCGGTCTGCCCGGTCGCGTTTCCCTTTGACCAGACCGCGTTTTTCTAAATTGTCATTGATGTCTCGATATTAATTAGTTTAGCATCAAACTAATGCAGCCCTGTAATTCGGTCAAGAGATTGCCCATATTTTCCGGCGGCCGCTATGAAATAATAAAGGAAAACTCTACGCAGATCGTGCCGGCTTGACAATGTGCCGCGTTGTCGTATTTTCGGGTAATAGATTCTTTCCTCGGATCCTTTCTTAATACCGTGTCAGATAACCTGGGGAAGAGATCTTTCTATTCTTAGTCTACCTGCCCGAGGGACAGCATCGATCCAAGTCTGCCATATTCAAAGGAGGATACCAAGTGAATAATAAGTTCTTTAATATAACATCGGCCGTTTTCTTAACGGCAATTTTAGTTTTTGCTTTCTCACCGGCGCAGGCTTTTGAACTGCAATGGTTCGGACAATCTGCTTTTAAAATCACTACCCCGGGCGGCAAAGTCATTTTGATTGACCCTTTTATCACGAAGAACCCGAAGACTCCCGAAGCTTTCAAGGACCTTGGAAAATTAGGAAAGATTGATTTGATACTTGTCACACACGGCCACGGCGATCATATCGGCGATACTGCTGAAATTTCAAAAATGAGCGGTGCAAAAGTGGCGATGAACGCCGATATGGGACATACCTTTGCCTCATTGGGATGGGTGCCGTATGATCGTTTAATCGGTTTTAACAAAGGCGGAACGATAACGCCGCTTGGCCCGGATATAAGAATCACCATGGTACAGGCCCAGCACAGTTCGGATGTGGTTTTTACCGACCCGGCGACGCAAAAGAAAACGGTGCTCCCGGGCGGCGAGCCGGTCGGCTACATCATTGAGCTGGAAAATGGCTTTAAAATTTACCATGCCGGGGACACGGGGGTTTTCGGCGACATGCAAATCATCGGAGATTATTACAAACCGGACCTGGCTTTGTTACCCATAGGTGGACATTATACCATGGATCCGGCCGGCGCCGCCTATGCCGTTCGAAATTTCTTAAAGGTAAGCCGGATCATACCCATGCATTACGGTACCTTTCCGCCCCTGAAGGGGACCCCCCAGGAGCTGAAACAACAACTTGCGGGTCATTCCGCAGAGGTTATTGTAATGGAGCCCGGTGAGAAACGAAATTTTTAAAATACTGCCAAGGGAAATATCCCCAGGCGGGCCGCAGGTCACTAAACCTTAAAAAAAGACTAAAATTAGAGCAGCGTTTGTGTTAAATAGACTTATGTGGAGGTGGTGTATCAGATTCGAAGTGAACTATATTCGGAAGAGAGTTTTAGAAATGAAATTGAAATGCATTAAAATTTTAATCCCTCTGGCCATTGTTATGGTTGTGTTTTCCATTTCCCCTCTGGGAGCTTCCGGAGCCGTCGAATGGAGCATCCTGAAAACGCTCAAGTTGGATGCCGCCCCTATTGATATGGCCGTTTCCCCCGACGGCAGAAGAATTTTCGTGCTTACCGAGCAGGGAAAAATCATTGTTTATTCTGCCGATGCCGAAGAAGAGGCCACCATTGACGTGGGACGGCAGGTGGACAAAATCCGACTGGGCCCCGAGGGGGACATACTTATCTCAAACAGCCGTGAAAACAAAACGGTGCAGGTCTTTGCCGTTGACTTCATTCAGAAGATCAATATTTCCGGCTCCCCGTTCAAAGGCCCGGTCGATGCACCCATTGTGATTGTTGCTTTCGACGATTTCCAGTGACCTTACTGTGCCAGGCTTGTGCCGGTACTCGGGCAGGTGCTCGAAAAATATCCCAGGGATGTAAAAGTTGTCTTTAAAAATTTTCCGCTCAACAGCCACAGATTTGCCTTCCAAGCCGCGGCGGCCGCTCTGGCGGCCGGCGCCCAGGGAAAATTCTGGGAATTTCACGACCGGCTGTTTGAAAATTACAACCACCTGAATGATCAGACAATTCGGGACATAGCCTTATCATTGAATTTGGATATGGTCGAATTCGAGAAAAAAATGAAAGACCCCGAAATACAAAAGAGAATCCGACAGGACATTATTGATGGGAGCCAAGCGGGGGTCAACAGCACCCCCACCGTCTTTATCAACGGCAGGCTT
>JBAUWG010000036.1:0-2089 GCA_049583675.1 Desulfobacterales bacterium
ATGTCCGAAAGACCAATGGTGCAGAGGCAACGCCTTCCGGATGGCGACCGGGCAAAAAAACCCTTAATCCAGGTCCCGATCTTGTTGGAAAGGTTTGGGAAGTCTGGAAAGTCGAAAATGCCTTTGACTGATCCCTTCATTATGAGACCCTATGATCTGGTGGATGAAGCTGTATTTTGGCCCTAATTTGTGATATATAATCCATTTTTCAATGCTTTTAGATTTAATTAGGAGCGTTTTCCTAAATGACGGATAAAAATGTCCTGATTGTCGGCGGGGGCGTTGCCGGTCTTTCGGCGGCGGTTGAACTCGCCGATTTGGATATTCGCGTAGAATTGATTGAAAAATCGAATTTTCCGGGCGGACACGCCATCGGCTATGCCTGCAAGGCCATTCATAATACCTGCGTAAAGTGTGGCGCATGCATGGTGGAAGAAAAACTGCAACGCGCGGTTTCTCACCCGAACATCAACATAATAACCGGCACCCAGGTACAAGACATATCGAAGAACAGTCGATTTTCTGTGAGTATTCGCCAAGAACCTTTGTATATCGATCCCCAAAAATGTACCGACTGCGGGTTGTGTTCGAACCGATGCCCGGTGGATGGGGCGATACTTCAAAGTTTTTCGAAAAACAACCATCCCTTCTATGCGGTCAACAAAGAAAAATGCCTTTATTTTAAGAATCGATCCTGCACCATATGCTTCGATGATTGCCCCGAAGCGGCCATTGATTTGGACAAAACCGCATCGGAACATATCATTGAAGCAGACGCCGTATTGATTGCCGCCGGATTTCAACCCTTCAATCCCAAGAACAAACCTTACGGGTACGGGCGGTTTAAAAATGTTGTCACCGCTCTTGAGTTGGAAAATATATTGAAACGATCCGGCGGAGTAAAAAAACCGAGTGATAATAAACCTGCTCAAAAAATGGCTTTTATCCAGTGCGTGGGTTCCAGGGATACCAAACTGAATCACCTGTGGTGCTCAAAGGTGTGTTGCGGTTCGGCGCTGCGCATGGCCAGGCTGATCAGAGAAAGGCAGCCGGAGACCGAGGTCACTTTTTTCTATATCGATGTCCAGACCTTTGGAAAGGACTTTGAACAAGTGTACCGAGAAGTTAGAGAAGACATCCGAATGATACGGGCCATTCCCGCTGATATTTATGAAACCGAAGATCAGCATCTGAAGGTGAATTTTGTGAATCATCCCCTGCATGAAACCAGAGAAGACATTTTTGATCTCGTGGCGCTGTCCGTGGGTATAACCCCTGGCGAGGATATTGTAACCCTGTCGCGGATATTCGAGGTGGATCCGGATGAATTCGGATTTTTGAAAGGCTGTGGCACGGGAATGCCGGTTTCCAAAAATGGCGTATTTACAGCCGGAACCGTCCAGGGCCCCATGAGCATTCCCGATGCCATAGCCGCTGCCGGAAGTGCTGTATGGGGAATCATTCAATATTTGAAAAGGTAGGAGAGTGAACAATACAACACTCATTTTAGGAAATGGGTCGTGTGCCGGTATCGTTGCAGAAAATCTTCTGACAGCGGGTGCGAAAATTATTATTGCAACCAAAGATGATATCTGCAACTTTGGCGGATCTACCGATACCGGGGCATTGCAAATTCTGACGCAAGCACGGTTTATATTATGCAAAGGTTCTGTCGGGAATTTTAGAATCCATGGGACACAAAAAAATAAACCTATTGCCATTGATGCCGGCTGCATCATCATTGCCGAGGAAGATCAAAGAACGCCCAATTTTTCCCTGTATGGATTAAATGGGTCTTCCAACGTCATCACGCTGTCTCAAATGAAACACCTCCTGAAGGATTCATCGAGTGAAAAAACCATTCTTTCGGAAATAAAAAAGGTGGTTTTCCTCTCAGGCTTTGTCAAAGAAAGCACGCCAATCATTGCCAAAGAAGTCATGTTATCTTCTCTGTTGCTCCAGAAAGACTTTAACATAAAGACATATATCCTGACGAAGAACTTAAAGGTGGCAGGAGACGGTCTCGAATCCCTATACAGAGACACCAAAAATGCCGGCACAATTTACATTAAATTTACCGATGCCGCCC
>JBAUWG010000037.1:0-57098 GCA_049583675.1 Desulfobacterales bacterium
GTCGCTTTTATTGCCTGCGCCTTTTTTACTGCGTTTACCGGTGCATCCGGGGTGACCATCGTGGCTTTGGGCGCCTTGCTGTATCCGGCGCTGACCGAAGCCGGATACCGGGATAAATTCAGCATCGGATTGGTGACGTCGTCCGGCAGTCTGGGTCTGTTGTTGCCGCCTTCGCTTCCGCTGATTCTTTACGGCATCATCGCACAGCAAATGGACATCGGTCAAAGCGTATCCATTAATGACTTATTCCTGGCCGGTATTTTTCCGGCGCTTCTTATGGTGTTGATGTTGTCTTTTTGGAGTTTATGGGAAAACCGCCGGAATCCCATTCCGTGTGAGCCGTTTTCAGTAAAGGGAGCCGTCTTAGCACTGCGTGAATCGATATGGGAAATACCGCTGCCGTTTTTTGTGCTCGGCGGTATTTACGGAGGATATTTTGCCGTTTCCGAAGCGGCCGCGGCGACGGCCATGTATGTGGTCATTATCGAGATTTTTGTTTATAAAGAGATCAAAATTTCTCAGCTTCCATCAATTATGCGGGAATCAATGATAATGGTGGGTGCGATCCTTTTGATTCTGGGCGTTGCACTGGCATCAACCAATTTTTTAATCGACGCCGACATACCGATACGTTTGTTTAATTTGATTCAGGCCCATGTTACAAGCAAAATCGTTTTTCTGATTTTGTTGAATATCTTGTTATTGATCCTCGGCGCCATCTTGGATATTTTTTCAGCACTGGTCATTATGATTCCCATTATCCTTCCCGTGGCGGTGAATTACGGGATCAATCCGGTTCATCTGGGCATCATATTTTTGGCCAACATGCAAATCGGCTATTTTACGCCGCCGGTGGGCATGAACCTGTTTATCGCCAGTTTCCGTTTTAATAAATCCATCACTGAGCTCTATCAGGCCGCTCTTCCCTTTATGATCGTGTTGCTGGCCGCATTGTTGATCATTACCTACTGGCCGGCACTGAGCCTTTTTCTGATACAACGATAAACGTCTTATATCGTCTTAATCCTGTGCGCCGAAATCATCCTGCCTGCCTGTTATCCTTTTCGCTCTGGCGAAGCATGCGGGATTTATTTCATAAATTTCACAATCTTTATGTAAGTTATTTCATAATTAGAATGAATATTTATAAAATAGTCTAGATCTATCTGTTAAAATAGATCATATAACTATCCGGTATAAATATCATAAACATATCTTTAAACAAGTTAGCACGGTTTTTGCAGCAATAAGTACCTATCGCCATACCATAAAATACGTCAGGAATGGACGATCATCCATGCTTTTTAGGTTGGAACCGTTTGTTCACCTTGGGAAATGAAAATGAGTATTTGGCTATGCCATTGAGTGGTGCCCGGTTATGAAGTGGAACGAAACGCATAAAACATGCCCCTGCCGTAAGGGAGGATATTGCACGAACGGGCTTACGTGCGAGGAGCGAAACTGTTTCATGCATAATGTCAGATGGCTGGAGGAATCCTGCACAACATGGATTGAATCTAAAAATGTTCAGGATTATTCGTCACTTAACATTTGTGAAATGGCGAATTTTCCATAAGGGTGTCTTTTTCAAGGTTTTTTAACCGGATTTGTTCCTTATTTGCGAAAGGATACTCAGTGGAAGCTATCCTTCATAAAGCACCGCCAGTATGGTCGCTTGTGCTTTCTTGGAAGCGACCAGGTGCGGCGTCGTGGACAGATAGTAAGCACTGTCTCCGGGGTTGAGGTCAAATGTTTCTTCTCCGATATTCAGCACAACGATACCATCCAACACGTAAATAAATTCTTCTCCGTCATGAACGGACACTTCTTTATCAGGATTTTCTTCAAGTTGTACGATCAAGGCTTCCATATGGCGGCCTTTGACTTCCGGCGCGAGACTCTTGTAAATATAGACTTGTTTTTCGCCTTTCTGCGCCGTGGACCGCGAAACAATCTTTTGTTCATGCTTGCGCGTGATGGAATACATTTTGTCGCCAATTCCCGAAATTAAACGACTGAAAGCGCTGTCAAGGGCTTTGGAGAGCTTGATGACCGTTCCGAGTTGAGGCTGAACTTTGTTGGTTTCGATATTCGACAAGAATTCTACATCGAATCCCGTCATATGTGAAACTTCCTCCAGGGAAAGCCCTTTATGTTCTCTAAGCGCTTTGATGCGTTGGCCGATCTCTTCGATGCCTTTGGGGCGCGATTGAGAAATATCGCCGGTCAGATCTTCAAAAAAATCTACATTGATATGGGGGGTTTTCTTTTTGCTTGACATGTTGCACTCCCAACTAGTGTCCATCCATAAATGGCATCTTTCGGTCCAGGTCGGCGTTCTCGCCATCTTGTAATCCTCGACGTAGCGCTGCTACGCCTGCGGTTACAAAATATCTGCGGCCGTGACCTGAACCAAAATCTACCATTTCTGAATGGACACTAACTTTGATTATGAGACCTTCTTTAAATTCTTCCGGTCATTCCTTTGGGTATTCTTCCGGTATGCGCGCATTCCGATCGGAGACGCCTCCCGATAATTTTTTCCACCATGCGTCCGATGTGCAGTACTCTGTCAACGTCAAGGCCGGTATCAATACCCATTTCATCCATCATCACGACCAAATCTTCAGTAGAGACAAGCCCCACGATTCCAGGATCTTCGTAGTAGTATTTTCCGGTGCCGGCAACTGGGACGCCATCGATAAAGTTGGCGGGCTGGCCGCCGGTTCCGCCCATGGTCGATTCGAAATGGGTGATTCCGGCCTGAAGGGCCGCCAATACATTGGCAAGCCCCCAACCGCGGGTGACATGAAAATGCGCCACGTGTTTGGCCGGGTCCGGTATGGCATCGAGAATCATAGAATAATATTCATAGACTTTGTTCGGCGGCGCTGAACCGTCATGATCGGCATGTTCAATATCATCCGCCCCGATATCCAGCCAGCGCCGGGTGAATTCAACGGCTTTTTTAAGCTCCGTCGGGCCTTCGATGGGACACCCCCAGATGGTGCTCACCGTTCCATTGACTTTCATTCCCGCGTCATGGGCTTTCGGGATATAAGTTTCGCACATTTTCCAGTAATCGTCCAACGAGAGCCCGGAGTTCACCCGATGATGGGATTCGCTCGTGGAAACCATGAGCAAAATACGATCAGGCCCAAAGCCTTCCTTGCAGGCCTGAATGGCTCTTTCGACAGCTCTTTCACGGATGGTTATGGCGGTCATCTCCACATCTTTCAATAGATGCCCGACTTTTTTGCTGGCACGAATGCGCTTTAAGAGCGCATCGGCATCTTTGAATTGAGGCATTACTTTTGGGGGGCCGAAATTGGTGACCTCTATGCGTTTGAATCCTGCAAGAATAAGCTCTTCCGCCAACCACACTTTGGCATCGGTCGGAATAAATTTTTCTTCATGCTGGAAACCATCCCTGACGGTGATATCTCCCAAAACAACTTTTTCCGGATAGTTTAGTAAGGCCATCTTGTCTCCTTTTTTAACGACGTCAAAACCGAAAGTTCCCAAAAGAAGGATTTCCGATGGGTTTCAACAGACTGATCTCAAATGCCGCGGCCAGCCAATTCCGGATTTCAGAAAATTTTAATACCCTGTCGTTCAAAAGGCGGGCGCCGCAGTAAAACGGATGTGCCTCGCCATCATATTTTTGGATCATCTGCCGGCTGAAGTCTTCTTTTTCCGATTCGGTCATCGGCTGATTCAGGCTGGCGCGTTTTCGCTCTTCAATGGAAAGCAGGACGCCTGCAGCGCTGCGGCCGCTCATGACAGAGGTCCTTGCACGCATCGTGGCAAAGAGAAAATGAGGCCGGTAAGCCCTGCCGCACATTCCGTAGTTGGCCGCACCGTTGTCCGGTCCGATGACAAGCTGAATACGGGGTACCTGCGCACAGGACACCGCCCTTACCATGTCTGCGCCGTATTTGCCGATTCCCATATGTTCCGATTCCGATCCCACCATGTAGCCCGGTGAGCTTTGTATGAACAGAAGGGGAATTTTTTCCTGGCAGCAGCGAACGATCCATTCCGTGGCTTTGCAAGCGGCTTCAAAGAATATGATGCCCACGCCGTTGGCCGCGATCACACCCACCGTAATCCCTTTGAGGCGTATCTTTCCGGTAACGACATTATCTCCACGGCCGGGAGCGTAATCTTTTTTATATTCTACAAAGTGGCTGTCGTCCGCAATGGCTTCAAGAACCGCCCGCACATTGATCCCCTGATGAACATGTGCCGGCAAAATATCGTATACCGACGCTTCAGACACCCGCGGGGGAGATTGGGCATACCGGTGAAAATAAAGCTTTTGAGAGGGTTCGAGCATAAGGATTTCTCGCACTTGGGCGATCGCCTCATCCTGATCGACGCAAAAATAATCCGCACCGCCGGATATTTGGGTGTGGACTTTTGCGCCGCCCAAATCTTCGGCGGAAATAACTTCACCGGTGGCCATTTTGACCAGTGGCGGGCCGCCCAGAAAAGAATATGCCAGTTTGTCAATCATCACCGATTGGCAGGCCATAAAAACGATATATGCGCCGCCGGCTGTATTCCCGCCGGTACTCATGGTTATTTGTTTGAGACCCATGGCCGACATTCGAGCCATGTTGTAAAACATGGACCCAAAATGCTGGTCGTCCGGAAAAACGTCGGCCTGCATGGGAAGAAAAGCGCCGCCAGAATCTGCAATATAGACGCAGTTCAATCCGCAGTTTTCTGCAATGGCTTGAGCTCTCATATGCTTTTTTAAGGTAATCGGAAAGTAGGTTCCGGCTTTCACACGGCTGTCATTGGCAAAAATCATGGTCCAATTGCCGTGGATTTTTCCTAATCCCGTAACGATTCCGGCGCTGGGAACGTCCTCAACACCGGGATAATCCATCCCAAACCCTGCAATGCGGCTGAGTTCATAAAATTCGGTTTCCGAATCGATGAGTTTGGCGATCAAATCTCTCACCGGCTGTTTTCCTTGTTTCGAAAGTTTCGCAACAGCTTTTTCTCCGCCGGGCCACATGGCCTGGTAAACCCGTTCATCCAGCTTTTTTTCTTCATTTTCCCAGAATATTCGATTTTCGTCTGTCATGAGATTTCCTTTATTGACCCTTAAATACCGGCTTTCGTTTCTCTTTAAAAGCAGCCAGACCTTCAAGACGATCTTCCGTCGGGATGGTGATCCAGTAAGCGTTTGATTCTATACCGAGACCGGTATGAAGATCGGTTTCAAGGCCGTAATTGATAGCATATTTGGCTTGTTCGATGGCAATGGGGCCGGTTTCACAGATCATGGCGGCCATTTTTAAGCTATCTTCGAGAAGCGCTTCCGGCTTGGAGACCCGGTTAACAAGGCTGATTTGCAAGGCTTCCGGGGCGTCTACACGTCTTCCCGTAAATATAAGTTCCTTTGCTTTGCCCGGATTGATCAGCCTCGGGAGCCTCTGGGTGCCGCCGGCGCCGGGAATAATGGCGAGTCGGGTTTCCGTAAGGCCCATGGAAGCATTTTCGGATGCGATGCGGATATCGCAGGCAAGGGCGAGCTCTGTTCCGCCGCCCAGGGCGATGCCGTTTACGGCGGCAATCACCGGCTTGTTGAGGGATTCAATGTCGGTAAAAAGATTTCGGATGGTAAAAATAAATTTCTTTACCTGCAACTCGGTATAGGTGGTTCTTTCTTTTAAATCCGCACCGGCGCAAAAGGCTTTTTGACCGGCGCCGGTAATGATGGCCACACGAATTTTTTTATTGAATTTAAGTGCTTCGATCTGTTCTTTCAGGGCATGAAGTAATGCAAAATTGAAAGAATTCATCACCTCGGGCCGGTTTAGGGTGAAAATGGCGATGCCGTCTTGTTCTTGGGTCAGAAGGACTCTTTCTTCATCCATAGATCTATCCTTTAAGCTATATAAATAGGAAAGAGAAAATAGGAAATAGAAAAGCAGTTCTTTATTTTTTATTTCCTATCCGCGGCTAAATTTTTATTTTCAATCAACAATCATAATTCAACAATCCGAACGATCCTAACATCCGATATATCGAGAGATGACGATTCGTTGAACCTCCGAAGTTCCTTCCCCGATGTCCAAAAGTTTCTGGTCCCGATAAAATCTTTCCACGTTGTATTCCTTCATCAGACCATATCCCCCATGGATCTGAACGGCATGGTTCACCACTCTTCCCATGAGTTCGGAACAATAAAGCTTGGCCATGGCCGCTTCTTTTTCAAAGGGCCTATTTCGATCTCTGAGCCAGCAGGCCTTGTATAAGAGATTTCGGCCGCATTCGATTTCAAGAGCGCAGTCCGCCAGTTTAAAGGCGACAGCCTGGAACTTGCAAATGGGTTGTCCGAACTGGACCCTGTTTTTGGCATATTTGAGAGCGGCGTCATAGGCTCCTTGCGCGCCTCCGAGACCCATGGCACCAATGGACAGCCTGCCGCCGTCAAGGGTTGCGAGCATCTGGTGAAAACCGTCTCCTTTGATGCCCAAAACATTTTCTTCGGATATCCTGACATCATCGAAGAAGAGTTCCGCGGTATTTGACGCCCGCCACATCATCTTTTTATGCATGGGAACAGCTTTAAAACCCGGCGTTCCGTGTTCTACGAGGAAACAAGTATATTCCGGCTTTCCGCTCGGTCTTCTACCGGTAATCGCCTGCACCGTGACCCCCATGCTCATTTCACAGGCTGCATTGGTGATGAAAATTTTGGATCCATTGAGAACCCATTCATTTCCGTCCTTTACGGCGGTAGTTCTGCTGCTGCCGGCATCGGAACCCGCGGTAGGTTCCGTCAGTCCAAAACCCCAGAGACCTTCGCCGGCGCAAAGTTTTGGAAGATATTTTTTCTTTTGTGATTCTGTTCCGAAATAGTATATGGGACCGATTCCCAACGAGTTTCCTGCGGCAACAGTGGCTGCCTGGGATCCATCCACCCTGGAAATCTCTTCGACGGCAATAATATAAGACAGATAATCCAAATCCTGACCATTATATTGCTCTGAAACAAACATTCCGAAAAGGCCGATTTCCCCCAATTTTTTTGTGAGTTCAACGGAAAACGCCTCTTTTTCATCGAGTTCCAAAGCCACCGGGGCAATTTCGCTCTGGGCAAATTTCCGAACTTCTTTTCGGATCATTTCCTGTTCTTTGGTAAGATCAAAATCCAATGGAGCTCCCCCCCTGGTTACTTGTTTTTCCAGACCGGATTCCGCTTTTCGAGAAAAGCGTTAACCCCTTCGATGGCGTCTTCCGTACCGCCAAGTGAAGAGAACAATTCATCCATGTAGTCTAAAGCCTGGTGATAGGGAATTTCAGACATGGCGTAGATGCCGGTTTTCCCGATTTGAACGGCCAAGGGGCTTTTTTGGGCAAGTTTTTGGGCCAACTTCATGGTTTCGTCTTCAAGATCTTCCGGGGGTACTATTTTGTTGATCAAACCGAGTTGCAGGGCTTCGGCGGCCGAGATGATGTCGCCGGTGAGGACCAGTTCCAGGGCCTTTTTCCGACCCACATGTCGCGCCAGAGGTACGGCAGGACCCAGGCAGATGAGTCCGACATTAATGGCGGTGGTTCCGAACTTGGCATTTTCGGCGGCTATGGCCATATCACACGCAAACACAAGCCCGGCACCGTTGGCGACGGCCGCGCCTTTGACCGAGGCGATCACCGGTTTTTTCATCCGGGGCAGAGTATGGTAAAATTCATCCACCAAAGTCAGAAATTCCCGAAGTTCTTTTTGGTTTTTTCCTTTGAACTCCGGAAGGGAGATGCCGGTTGAAAAATGCTTGCCCGCCGCCTGAATCACGACGACACGAACATCGTCGTCTTGATCCAGATCCCGCAGGGCGTCATTCAATGCTCTGGCAAAGGGAATGTTAAAGGTGTTCATCGCTTCGGGCCGATTCAGCGTGATCACGCCGATCATATCTTTTTTTTCGACCAATACGAGTTTTTTCTCCATGGTATAACCTCCTTCTTTTTGTTCCTCGCGGTGACTTCGATTAGCCGTCACTCAATCAAACATTTAATATTATCATAGCACAAACGGCAATGACATGAAATCGTAATTGAGGAAGATTTTCTGTTTGGTTAAAATTATGAGCGAGCGCTCGGTCATAGCCCTGAATTCATTTGTACCTTTGGTTGAGAGAATTGTCAATATTTTTATTACTATCCGATTTATATATGAAATTCTTTAATATGAAATTGATTTTTGAAATGAAAAACATTGACAGTGAAAAGCCGAACATGATATGAAATATGAACGAGCGCTCAGTCAGAATTTATTCATCATATAATGTCCAGCGATCAGCGTTATGGAGTTTCTATGAAACAGCGTCATGCCACTAAAGAGGTCCCTACGCAGATAAAAAATCCTGAACTCGTGGAACGGCGGCATCGCCAGATTATTGACGCTGCGGTTCAACTCTTTATCCATAAGGGATTTCACAAGACCACCACACGACAGATTGCCCGATCTGCCAATATCTCAATCGGTTCGTTGTATGAATATGTCGCTTCCAAAGAAGATATTTTGTACTTGGTGTGTGACGCCATCCACGAAGAAGTGGAACGCGGCGTGACAGAAGCGTTGTCGAGAGCTTCAGGCGGAAGACATTCACTGGCTGAAGTGATTCGGGAATATTTTTTGGTGTGTCATCGCATGAGCGACCATATTTTGCTGATTTACCAGGAAACGCAATCTCTTCCGCCTCAATGGCGGAAAAAGGTTTTAGAGAATGAGGTCCGCATCACCGGTATTTTTATGGAAGTTCTCGAAGGGTTGATTTCATCCGGAGATATGCCTCGTTTTAGTGAACATTCCATGGAACTTATTGCTCACAATATATCTGTTCTGGGCCACATGTGGACCTTTCGGCGCTGGTTTCTTGCTCGACACTATAGTATTGATGACTATATCGAACTTCAAACCGAATTTATTCTCGGAATATCCGGGACCTGACGCGAGTAAGGTGGAACTGGTTTGACGTTTCGGAAATTTCACAATATTTAGGTTTGAGATCACCCCTGGAGTGGTGGAATATGGGGTTAAAAATGAAAACTTCTGTGTTAACTGAAATAGAATTCCTTACACCCATCATTCCAATATTCTATTATTCCAGCATTCCCGTTGAGGTGAAGCCTAATTTAAATAGTTTAAATCTTCAATTATTTAAGGAGAATGTATGACAATGGCTGTTGAAGCTTACACACCCAAACATCCGATCCGAATCGTTACCGCAACGTCTCTGTTTGACGGTCACGATGCATCCATTAACATCATGCGCCGCATACTTCAAGATGCCGGCGTCGAGGTGATTCATATGGGGCACAATCGCTCGGCCAATGAAATCGCCGATGCGGCTGTCCAGGAAGATGTCCAAGGGGTGGCCGTATCAAGCTACCAGGGCGGTCATCTGGAATTTTTTAAATATATTGTCGATCTTTTGAAAGAAAAAAATGCATCCCATATCAAGGTTTTTGGCGGCGGCGGCGGGGTGATCATACCCGAAGAGATCAAAGAGCTGGAGTCATATGGCGTCACCAAAATCTATTCTCCTGAAGACGGCGCCAAAATGGGGCTCCGGGGAATGATTGATCACATGGTTCAACTGATGGATTTTTCTACCATCGAAAAGAGAGATTTTGCCATTGAAAATCTGTCTCCGGAAAATACGTTCATGCTGGCCGGATTGATTACTGCCGTTGAACAAGCTAAGGCAAAAGATGACGGACACCTCGCAAAACTCAGATCTCAAATTCA
This sequence comes from Desulfobacterales bacterium, assembly GCA_049583675.1. GTDB lineage: Bacteria > Desulfobacterota > Desulfobacteria > Desulfobacterales > UBA11574 > UBA11574. Next base: position 9,776 of record JBAUWG010000037.1, read on the forward strand.
GAAACAAATCGGCGATCGAAAAATTCCGGTGATCGGTATAACCGGAACCGGCGGTGCGGGGAAATCATCTCTAACGGACGAACTGATATTAAGGTTTCTAAATGATTTTAAACATCTTAAACTCGCGGTCATCAGCAGCGATCCATCCCGCCGAAAAACCGGCGGAGCCCTTTTGGGTGACAGAATACGCATGAATGCCATCGAAAACCCGAGAGTCTACATGCGGAGCCTTGCCACCCGCGGATCCCTGACAGAGATCCCTTATGCCCTGGCTGAAACCATAGATGTGACGAAAGCGGCCGGCTTCGACCTTGTGATTGTCGAAACCGCCGGGATCGGACAGGGAGATTCGCACATTATCGATCTTGTTGATTTGTCAATCTATGTGATGACCAGTGAATTCGGAGCCGCCACCCAGCTTGAAAAAATAGACATGCTTGATTTTGCTCATCTTGTTGTCGTGAACAAATATGAAAAACGAGGCGGCGAAGATGCGGTGCGAGACGTGCGAAAGCAGGTGCAGCGCAATCGGAAAGCATGGGAAAGACCTCTCAAGGATATGCCGGTGTATGGCACCATTGCCTCCAAGTTTAACGATGACGGCGTCACGGCCTTGTATCATGGAATTATCGATGCTTTGTCGGAAAAAACAGGCCTTGTTTTTGATTCGAACCTTAAAAAACGCGATACAAAGACGTCGACATCCAAGACCATTATTATTCCTCCGGAGCGAACCCGTTATCTTTTTGAAATTGCCGATACCGTCAGAAAGTATCACCGAGAAACGCAAAGGCAGTCGGATGCAGTGAGAAACGTCTGGCACCTGAAGGAAACCGTAAAGGTCCTGGGTGAAGATCCTCTTAAAGACGACGCAACACAGATGTTGAATCGGCTTAAGATGGAAATCGATAAGGCCGAAGAAGCGCTTCATCCCGAAACGACGGCCCTGCTGGCGGATTGGGAAACGATTGAAGCGGCGTATACCCAAGACGAACTGGTATATCGGGTGAGAGACCGGGAAATCAGGGTCTCCCTTTACACCACATCGCTGGCCCATACTAAAATTCCAAAAATAGTCCTTCCTAAGTTCAAAGACCCCGGAGAGATTTATGCCTGGTTGAGGAAAGAAAATATTGCCGGACGTTTTCCATACACCGCCGGTGTTTTTCCGTTAAGACGGATCGACGAAGATCCCACCCGCATGTTCGCGGGTGAAGGGGATCCGGCCAAGACCAACCGACGATTTAAGCTTTTATCCGCCGACGCCAAAGCCAAACGGTTGTCGACGGCCTTCGATTCCGTCACGCTATATGGGTGCGATCCGGACATAAGGCCCGATATTTACGGCAAAGTCGGGACTTCCGGGGTCAGCATATGCACCATAGACGATGTGAAGGTGCTCTATGACGGCTTTAATTTGTGCGCACCCGACACCTCGGTTTCCATGACCATCAACGGCCCGGCTCCCATCCTGCTTGCGATGTTTCTCAATACGGCCGTTGATCAACAACTTGACGCGTTTCGGACGGAAAAAGGAAGAGAACCTTCGAAAAAAGAACACAACGATATTCGATCCAAGGCCCTTTACAATGTTCGCGGAACGGTACAGGCGGATATTTTAAAAGAAGACCAGGGGCAGAACACCTGTATTTTTTCCATCGAATTCGCACTGAAAATGATGGGAGATATCCAGGAATACTTTATAGAGAACAACGTTCGAAATTTCTATTCGGTTTCCATATCCGGATACCACATTGCCGAAGCCGGCGCCAATCCGATTACCCAGCTGGCCCTTACACTGGCCAACGGATTTACTTATGTCGAGTATTATTTGTCCCGGGGCATGCCCATTGACAGTTTTGCCCCCAATCTCTCCTTTTTCTTTTCCAACGGCATGGACCCTGAATACACGGTCATCGGAAGGGTGGCCAGGCGCATCTGGGCGATTGCCATGAAGCATAAATACGGCGGATCCGCCCGGTCTCAGATGCTGAAATATCATGTGCAGACATCCGGCCGCTCTTTGCACAGCCAGGACATCCAGCTCAATGACATCCGGACGACGCTTCAGGCCCTCTGCGCGATCTATGACAACTGCAACAGCTTGCACACCAATGCTTTTGATGAAGCCATTACCACGCCGAGTCATGAATCGGTGAGACGGGCCTTGGCCATTCAGCTCATCATCAACCGGGAATGGGGCCTTGCCAAAAATGAAAATTTGAATCAAGGCAGCTTCGTAGTGGAAGAATTGACTCGTTTGGTCGAAGAAGCGGTCCTATTGGAATTCGACAGGATCACCGAGCGCGGCGGCGTTCTGGGCGCCATGGAGACCGGTTATCAACGGAGCAAAATTCAGGAAGAATCCTTGTATTATGAAAATTTAAAACATACCGGTGAATTGCCCATAGTCGGTGTCAATACCTTTCGGGATCCGGATGCCGATTTGGAGCAATTGACCGAATACATTGAGTTGTCCAGGGCCACCGAGGCTGAAAAGCAGTCGCAGATTAAGCGTCTGGCGGCGTTCAAGAAACAGCATAACAAAGCGTCGGATAACGCATTGCAACGGTTGCAGCACGTTGCCCTGTCCGGGGAAAACATTTTTGCAGAACTGATGGAGACCGTCAAGGTGTGCACCCTGGGCCAGATTACCCAGGCATTATATGATGTGGGGGGAAAGTATCGACGAAATATGTAAAATTTAAGGAGATCGACATGCAAGAAGCAGTGATCGTGAGTGCGGTGAGAACACCGTTGGGAAGTTATAATGGTTCTTTGGCAAATATCGGCGGCACCCGATTGGGTGCCGTTGTCATTGAAGCAGCAGTTCAACGGGCCGGTATCAAAAAGGATGACGTGAATGAAGTGATTATGGGCATGGTGCTTCCATGCGGCTATGGACAGAATCCCGCCAGGCAGGCGGCTGTTCAAGCTGCGATGCCGTATTCGGTTGAATGCATCACTGTGAATAAGGTTTGCGGTTCGGCATTAAAAGCGGTTATGCTTGCCGCCCAGGCGATTCAGGTGGGAGATGCCGACGTGGTGGTGGCCGGCGGCATGGAAAATATGAGCATGGCCCCATATTATCTTGAAAAGGCACGTTTCGGATATCGAATGGGACCCGGAAAACTTGAGGATCACATGGTTCATGACGGTCTTTGGGATATTGTCAATGATTTCCACATGGGTGTTTCCAATGAACTGTGTTCGGAAAAGTATGATATCAGCCGCCAAGACCAGGATGTTTATGCTGCCGAATCATACCGACGTGCGCTTGAAGCCATCCGCAGCGGCCGCTTCAACGATGAAATCGTTCCCGTCGAAATCCGCGGGCGAAAAGGAGATCCTGTGATGTTCGGTCAGGATGAATGTCCCCGAGAGACGACATATGAAGCCCTTTCAAAAATGAAGCCCGCGTTTCAAAAGGATGGGAAGGGGACCGCCGGCAATGCATCCATTATCAGCGACGGCGCTGCGGCGGTAGTGGTGATGTCCAAAGATAAGGCAACGGCGTTGGGGTGCCGGATCATGGCGACCATCGGCGCCCAGGCGTCTTTTGGCATGGATATGAAATACGTTCTGGTGGCGCCGATTTGGGCTATCCCCAAGTGTCTGAAAAAGGAAGGAATTTCTATTCAGGACGTGGATCTTTTTGAGATCAACGAAGCCTTCAGCGGTTCGACGGCGGCCGTGTTGAAAGAGCTTGGCCTGGATCATGGCAAGGTGAATGTGAACGGCGGAAGTGTCGCGCTGGGCCACCCCATTGGCGCCAGCGGATGCCGTATTCTTGTGACGCTTTTGTATGAAATGACACGGCGGGACAACAAAGTTGGGATCGCATCCCTGTGCCTCGGTGGCGGCGAAGCTGTTGCCATGGTGGTAAAACGATAAGGAGACGGATATGGATATCAAAACATTTGGTGTTGCAGGTGCCGGGCAGATGGGAAGCGGTATTGCCCAGGTTGCCGCGGCAAGCGGTTTTGAGGTGATCATGAACGACATCAAGACGGAATTTGTCGAACGTGGTTTTGCAGCCATAAAAAAAAATTTAAAGCGAAGTGTCGAAAAAGGCCAAATGACGGATGAAGAAATGGATGTTGTTTTGGGAAGGATCAGAACCAGCGCAGACATCCATGATATGGGGTCCGCCGATGTGGTTGTGGAGGCTGCCACCGAAAACCAATCCCTCAAATTTCAGATTTTTAAGGATCTGGATCGAATCTGTGAATCCCATGTGATTCTGGCCACCAATACATCGTCCATTCCCATTGGCAGGATCGCAGCCCAAACCCACCGTCCGGATAAAATTATCGGGATGCATTTTATGAATCCGGTTCCAGTGATGAAACTGATTGAAATCATCCCGGGACTGGAAACATCGGATGAGACCTTTAACATCATCTGGGATCTGGCTTTAAAGCTCGGTAAAACACCGGCTCAGGCAAATGATTTTCCCGGCTTTATCATTAATCGAATTCTCATGCCCATGATCAATGAAGCCGTGTATTGCCTGTATCATGGTGTGGGTTCCCGGGAAGATATCGACATCGTCATGAAGCTGGGTGCGAATCATCCCATGGGACCTTTGGCGCTGGCGGATCTCATCGGACTGGATACCTGTCTTGCGATTATGGATACGCTTTTTGACGGATTTAAAGATTCAAAATATCGTCCCTGTCCGCTGCTTAAAAAATATGTGGAAGCCGGTTGGCTGGGGAGAAAGACGGGACGAGGGTTTTATGAATACAAATAAGGAGGCGCCATGGCCGGTAAGAAAGCAGGAACTGTTGTTCCGGTGGGGAAGAAGATCAAACAGGAGCGATTAAAAAAGAAGATGTCCCTTGACCGAGTTGCCAATGAAACCGGTTTTTCGATCGATTACTTGAAAAAAGTGGAAAGCGGTAAGAATATACCGCCGGTGGGAGCACTTTTACAGATTGCGAGAGCGCTGGAGATCGATTCCGGCTTATTTTTAAAAGAACAAGAATCAAACTTGAAAAATCGTATCAAGGCATATACCAAACGCACCGAAAATTATGCATATACGACGCTCACACCGGGAGCTGAAAACAAACATTTAAAGGCGTTCAAGGTTGCCATCGAACCCATGACGGATCATAAAGGCGTTGGGTATCAGCACGAAGGGGAAGAGTTTGTTTACGTACTGTCCGGAAAGATCGAGGTGATTGTCGGGGATCATGTGAACACACTCGATACCGGAGAATCACTTCACTTTAATTCCGGAATTCGTCACAAACTCAGGAATATCGGAGACGAAAAAGCAGAACTTGTGGTTGTCATCTATGGACATTAAAAATGCTCAAAGCTGAAAGCTCAAAGCCTGAAGAAAAGACCTTTCAGCTCCCAAACCGTACCAGGATTCAATGCAAAATTAAAGGAATTGTCTATGTCGTTTGCGCTGACGGATGAACAGATCATGATTCAGACCATGGCTCGGGAGTTTTCGCGGAAAGTAGTGGCCCAAAGCGCCGCGGACCGGGATCGGACCAAGGAATTTCCATCCGAAAATCTAAAGAAGATGGGAGAGTTGGGATTAATGGGGATGATGGTTCCAATTGAGTACGAAGGATCCGGGGCCGACACGGTCAGCTACGTCCTCGCGCTTTCGGAAATTGCGTACTCCTGTGCGTCTACCGCGGTGGTGATGTCGGTTCATAATTCCATTGTTTGTGAAACCATTTACCGTTTGGGAAGCGAAGACCAAAAGGATCGATTTTTGAAAGCCCTTGCATCAGGAGATATCATCGGCGCCTTTGCCATGACCGAACCCCACGCCGGATCCGATCCGGTCAGACAATCCACCACGGCGGTACGAAAAGGGGATGAATATATTATCAACGGAACAAAGCGGTTTATCACCTCGGGCAAAAATGCCGGACTGGTGATCGTAACCGCCGTTACCGATGAAGCGAAACGTCACCATGGGATCAGCGCATTCATCGTTGAGAAAGGCGCACCCGGACTTCAAGTGGGTCACGAAGAAGATAAAATGGGGCTTCGGGCTTCCGACACCACGGATTTGATTTTTAACAATTGCAAAGTTCCCGTTGAAAACCGTCTGGGAGAAGAAGGGGATGGATTTAAAATTGCCATGAAAGCCCTGGACGGCGGACGCATCGGTATTGCGGCTCAGTCGCTGGGGGTTGCGCAGGCGGCATTTGATGCGTCTTTGAAGTATGCCAAAAAGAGGGAGCAGTTTGGACAGTCGATTTCAAAATTCCAGGGATTGCGTTGGATTTTGGCGGATATGGCCACGGAGATAGAGGCGGCCAGACAATTGATGCTTTCCGCGGCGGCCATGAAAGACAGGGGTGAAAAGTTTACCATACAAGCCTCCATGGCCAAGCTTTTTGCCTCCGAGATGGTCAACCGGGTAACGGCAAAAGCGCTTCAAATGCACGGCGGATATGGATTTATCAAAGACTATCCGGTTGAACGTTTTTATCGAGATGCCCGTGTGTTTACCATTTATGAAGGAACTTCCGAGATCCAAAGGGTGGTGATTTCCAATCATATCTTAAAGGACAAACGCAAGCCCCGTCACGGATCCTGAACATCCGATCCCTCAAATTTTTAATTAAAGAGCAGCCTGTAGCCCCGTCGAAAAAGGATTTCCTTCACACGGCATCGGCGGACAAGTCTGCTTTGTTCCAACAAGTTACGGGAAATACGCTCGCTTTGGCCGGTTCAGAACCCGGAGTTCGGATCATCATCGAAAACGGATATAAGGATTCTTTTTAGTTCACTTATCAAGTCCTTTCAAATAATTGCAGCTTTCTTGCATCACATCATACGATAGGACATTCTGTTCTTTTTACCAAATTCGGAATAAAATGTTCTTTTCCCGTAATTTAATATTTTTATAAAGTTGTGATTATAAATAGTTACGTTTATGGCACGATGGATGCTATTAGCCGTTGAACAATCCTTGCCAAGAAGTTTGAAAGAATGTTTAGTGACGTTATATTGAACAAAAGGAGATCCTATGAAAAAAGCAAAAAATACAGGAAAAGAAATAACCATCATTGGTGTTGTAGAAGAGATCGAGGAAGAGGACGGCACCGGACTGATCATCGCTACGGACGACGACGACTATGTGGTGGAACTCAACAAACAGGGTAAAAGGCTTTCTCAAGAGGTTGACATGGATGTTGAAGTGACCGGAATCGTAACCAAAGGTGAAGACGGGACAAAACGGATCACCGTCACAAAATTCGAGGTTCTCGAATCCGACGACGATGATGATGAGGACGAGGACGAGGAATACTATGACGACGACGATGACGAATCATACGATGACGATGAGCCATCCGATGATGACGATGACACCCGGCGTTGGTTGTAGATTTTAGCCGGCATCGAAGCGGTATCAAAAAAATTGACAGGGCAACTGTGGACGACGACGGGATCGTCGAGCTTAAGGATCTTGAAAAATTTTTGACGCCAGATCGATATCTTCCGGACAGAAGACAAAAAGACATTTTTCATCAGAGGATGAAACCGTTCCGTAAACATAGTTGATATTGATCCCTTCTTCTCCGAACTTGGTGGCGACGGCCGCAAGGGAACCCGGTTTGTTTTCAAGCTCAAGGGTCATCACCGGCATGATATCGAAAAGGTAATCGTTTTTTGACAAAAGATCGATCGCCTTGTCGGTCTGGTCGACCAGCATGCGGATCAGTGCAAACTGGGCCGAATCCTTCCTCATAGAATTGTAGCTGGCCACCGACGCGATCCGTTTGAGCGATTTTCCTCTGGCTTCAAAAAGGTTCTGGACATAGCTGGAAGCATCCTGGATGGTGAGGGCGTCGATGTTGATGCTTTCGGTTGAAAACAGCGATGCCAATTTCCCCAGCTCACCGGGAATATTTTTTAAAAAGAGTGATATTTCAGTTCTGACCATGATGTGTACCTGCTCTGTAAGGTTGACGATCCGGTGTTATTTTAAGGCGTCCCGGATGGTATTTCGCAATTCAGCGGATCCGGGGTTGCTGACCAATTTTTGTTTGATAATACCGATCGGACTGACTTTTTGGCCATAATACGCCTCATCCCAATCGTAATTCACTTTTACAATGGCGCCCTGCATGGAGATGCCGGCAAAAGCGCCCTTTGACTTTACGAACGAGACGAAATCCGTCATGATATCGGCCCCGGCGCCGCCGCCCACAGGTCCAACGGCAATGGAGGCATCGCCGCCGAACTTAAAAGAAGATGAATACAGTCTTTCCAATCCTTTCTGGGTAAAAACCATCATAACAATCTCCGACTGTTCACCTCCGAATTGTATGCCGAGACTCAACGATCCGATGGTATAAAAGGCGGGCTGACTCCAGTCTCCTGTAGCTTCATCCTTAACAACGAGCACGCCGCGCCCGCCGGAGCCGCCGATAAACCAGGCACCTTGAAGCAATTCCGGAATAATCAGAAGCCCTTTGGCTTGAGGCAGGTGGCTGCGGAACCAACCCATGTTTTTATCGATCATAAAACTTTTAAAGGTTATCCTCGCCTGGTCCACCAGCAACTGCTGTTTAGCAGGGTCTTCGGCCCGGACAGGGGTGACAAAGGCGGCGACAATGGCAATGACGGTTAAAATAACGATGGCGTGTTTTTTCATCTTTCAACTCTCCTTTCGTCGATAACCTACCGATATTATGAGCTGTTATTTTTGTTCGAATATCGTTGATAAAATTAAGCGCTGAACGTTTTTATTGTACAATAAATAAGTTTATCAAGTTTTTCAATGGAAATTTAATCTCAGGCAAACGTTTAGCATTTTAAAACTTGATCGTTTTATTTGGGAGAAAAGGGCTGAATTATTTTCACCGGAAGCTGAAGCGTTCTTTTAACAATCCCCAGCAATCCCGATCCCACTGCGGAAACGGGGATCGGCGTAACATCCGGATTTTCAAGGCTGCCTTTTATTCCAACGGGAATAGAAATGAGGGATCCACCCAAGATATATCTTACGATGGGTATCTTCTTAATGAAAAAGTCTACGGTTTTCAATGGCGCAATCAGCGCCGTGACGTCCATTTGGTTGTTGACCAAATCGATATATCCCTGGCACACGATGTTCATCGAGTCGCCGTCGATAATCATCTCGTTTAAATTTATTTTGCCGTGTTGAATATCTGCCTTCGCCCGAATGGAGTTATAGGCAAATCCTTTGTTTTCGATGTCCGGCAGTTTTTCTTTGAATATATCCGTGACATTCAGCAGGCTGAAAATTTTGATCAATGTTCTGAAATCCCGGCCGGCATAAGAACGGCCTTTAGGCGCATAAAACGTTAAATCTCCATGGATATTCTGCATCAATGTTTTGCCGGTTCCCTGCGCTTTAATATTTCCCTCAAGGTTATAATTTCCGACAATTTTTGCGGATTTATCCAAAAGGCATTGGATACTGGGATTGAGTTTTTGATTCTGGGCAAACGGTTTTACATCGATGGTCACATTCCAGGGCGAAATTTTTATCCTTCCCAAGGTTGTGACACCGCAAATATCGGCATCGGTAATGGAAACTGATGCGAATTTGTCATTAAAACGAACATCGGCTTCAAAGGGATGCCAGATAAACTTTCCAAAAGTTAATTTTTCAGTGATGACGGTCAAAATGCCTCGCACCGGAGAGCTCCATGATTTTTCGGCGTTCTGATGGTCTGTATTCTTAAGGTTTGCATCCAGAAGTTTTTTGAGTCGGTCGATATTAATCGTCTTTGCATAAAGTTTCATGGTCACTTTTGGCACGGCGGCCGACAAGTCCATCTTTCCTTTAAGATCGTACAGGTTGTCCGCCAGATTCAATCTGGCGGATTCGATTTGCAGAATGTCTTTCTTCCCTGTCAACGATAGATCGTTAATGATCAGAGGCGGTATTGTTTTCCCTGAAAAAATAAGATTTTTCGCCTTAAGTTCACCTTGAAATTTTGAACGCAAAGGATGCGCCAACAACACATGCGCACTAAAATTTCCCTTCATCTGACCTTTAAGGATTTCATTTTTTACCAGAAGACGGTCTATAGACGCCTGTTTTATATTTCCGGCAAAAAATACGTCCACCGCCTGATTCTTTTGAATCAGTTTAATGGAAGCATTGGACATCTCATCCTGAATGGTTAGATTTTTAAGGGTTAGTTCGCCGGGATTTATCAAAAGATCCATGGAAATTTTTTGTCCTTTATTTACGGACAGATCTCCTGAAAAATCGATGTGTTGCTGATGGTTCCAAGTCAGATGCGCCGTTGAAACCGATACCGGCGGCTTAAACCGGAAACGAGGCGACAGCTTCAATGTGTCTTCGATCCATCCGGTTGCATCCGGCCCCGTTTCTCCTTGGAAGGTGAGGTCAACACCGCTGAGTCCCTTTGAATAATCTTTCAAAGTTCCGGAAACGGTCAACAATGCGTCCAGGATGTGGGTCTGAAAACCCCTCATGATCATGTTTTCGGAATTTACGCTAAAATTTCCTTTTGATACTTCTAACGGCCCGGGTAATGGTGATGCATCAACAGCTATGTCCTGAACATTGCCGGCCATTTGAAACCGGTAATTTTTCGGTTCGAAAAATGGACCGTCCAAACGCATGGAAGCTAATTTTAAAACTCCCTTCATTCTTTTCACATTTTTGAGTTTTTCAGAGATCGTTTTCCAAGATTTAAGCCAAGGATATATCTCTTTCAAATCAATTTTTGAGCTGCCCGAGGCGATGCTAAGATGAGGTGTGCCGTTCCAGTCGACTTGTCCGGAGACTTCGGAAAATGTCAAGGTCCCCATACTGCCGCTCGCATTTTTCACGGCGGCGGTGGTTTCATTTAAAAAATATTGGCCGTTGTTAATGATTAAAGGGTAGGGAAGCCGCCGGTAATTTGCTGAAAGATTAAAATGGGAAATGTTTACATTGCAATGAACGGATTCAATGCTTTCTCCTAAAATGAGCCTTCCTGTCGCCCTCCCTCTAACATGATCAATAAGTGAATTTTCTTTAATAAACGCTTTATTATGAACCACGCGTTTCAAGATAGGCGGAAGTTGTGCCAGATCGGCCGAAAGTGTCAGATCAAGATGAAACGGCGCATCCTTGCCCTTAAGGCCCAATTTCAAGCTTCCGTCAAGACACTTTGAGCTTTTCATGCGTGCTTTGAGGGTCTTGCCGTACAGGATACCGTTGGAAATTATGGCGTCTCCTGCCACGTCCGATAAATCCAAATCAACTTTCGGGACGAAAATGTTTCCGTTCACCATCCGGCCCTTGATAATGATATTCTCCAATTCTCCCAGTTCTTCTAAAGATTTCCCATGGGAGGTTAGCTGAATCAAGGGGATTTCTCCGCTTTTTATAACATTAAAGATTTCGGTAACCTCCCGCGTGTCTCCGGCCAGATTAAGGACGGCTTTTCGAATCGAATCGATATCCACTTCTTTGCCCGTTATTTGCAGGTTGAAACTTGATGATGTCGAAGACACGGGTTGATCAATATCGAGTTTGCCGGATACATCGAGATGGGGATGATTCAGCTTGAGATGTGCAACCGAAAAAGACAATCTGTCTTTAGATAAAAAAACCGATCCATTCAATGCGACACCTTGACAGAATTTGGTATCGCAGCCGACGTCCAGATCGATATGATCTTGAAAAAGGTCCAAACCGGCATTAATATCCCGCAGCCAAAACACCGTTTTTTGTTGCTTGAAAATCGTCAGCCGAGCGGTTTTCATCCGGACATGGAGTCCTGCTGATTTTGATAATATTGCTGCCAGAACCGGTCCTATATTTTCTTCAATGGTTCTTAGGGAAAAAGATTGATGATGGCCGGCTTGTGATTCCGGGTTTTGCTTAAGATGGACGTTAATGTCGGGTGTGTTAAAATCAATTTCGTCAAGTTGAAACTTTCCCGAGATCAGCGGTATTACTTTTGGAGAGATCGTCACCGTTGCTATGGTTCCAAAGGTAGTTTCTGGAATGAAAAACCGGCACTGTTGAGCCAAGAGTTGAGGTCGCGGAAAAAAAGACACATCCAGCCGTTCAAAAGTGACTTTTCCGTTGATCGCTGAAGAAGCTTCGGCCTGAATTTTTTCTAAAATTTGTTTTTGATTGATCAGTTTGTCTGAAAATAAAACCAGGATGAAGACGAGCCCAACACAGAAGATAAAACAGGCGGCCGCCCAGAGGGATATCTTTTTGAACTGGGTCATTGATAAACTTTCTCTCCAATCATCAAAACAGACTTGGCACTTGAATCTCTTTGTGAAAATATGGGTATGATACCAATGAATGCGTAAAAAGTCGAATTCATCTTTGAACTATTTTTAAAGGACCGCCAGCCCTTATTCCGTAAAATTGCGCGATGGGTGAATATGCATGATGAAAATCTTTAAACGGGCATCAATCGTCATTGGTTTTGTTCTCGCCGTTGTTCTTTTGGCGATGCTGGGGATTCAGCTTTGCCTGAATACGGAGCAGGTCCAGGAGAAAATTCAGGAAAGGGTGAATCTGGCAATCCCCGGGACATTGGCATGGAGATCCAATAGATTTTCCATTCTTCGCGGTGAAATAGAATTAAAACATGTGCGGTTAACGGGACCTGATCATAAAACGGTGATTGAGTTGGCCCGGTTTTTAATTCACATATCATGGGCCGGGCTTTTAAAAGGGGAATTGAGCGTTCATGATGTGTTGCTTGAAAACCCACACGTATATTTGGCTAAGGATCGTTCCGGTAATTTCAATTTAATTCAGGCGCTTTGCACGCCCGGGCATAGGCTATCGGAACCCGGTAAAAATGGCGGTCTCCCATTTAATATTCTTTTCCGCCAGGTAAACGTCACGAATGGTTCCATTGAGTACCATACACCCGAAGAAGATGATGGAAACCGGGTCGACCGGCTGGAATTTCAGAACGTGAATATTATGGTGGCGGACGGGAATCTGTTAAAACAAAGCGGCCGGATCTCTTGTCGGATTGCCAAGGGGAACATTCAAATTAAAGGTGTTCGAACCGACATCGATCATTTATCCTTTAAAGCCAATGTCCGAAAAGACCGCATTTCCGGATTGGTTTTTGATATGACCGCGGATGGTCTTTATGCCCGCATCACCGGAACCGTCGAAAATCCCTTTTCAAACAAACCCATGGTGGATCTTCGTCTAAACAGCCGGGCTTCTATATCCAGACTCGGGCATTTTGTGGCGCTTGGGCCCGATTTTTCCGGAGAAATCCAGGCGGATTCGAATTTGGAAGGGACACTAGAAAATCCCGACGTCCGTCTGCAGCTTGGCTATAAAGGAGGGAAGCTTGCCGGACGGCAAATCCAAAGAATTCATTTGAAATGCCGTCTGAAAAACAAACGCTTGAATATCATCGACGCAAATGCGGATACCCCTTGGGGCCGGTTCGATATCAAAGGTGATGTGGATTTCAGCAAGGCGCTTCCCGATGGCGTCTTGGCATCAACGCTCGCTGCAGATGCCGTATCCTACAAATTTTTAATCCGCCAGAAAGCCTCTCAATTGGAAAATATCGCGCCGGGCATATCCGGCGTAAAAGGAACCGTACACGCCGTCATTGGGATCGAAGGAAAGGGGATTGACCCGAAATCGATCCGGGCCGAAACCACCCTCGAGCTTTACGCGGAGAAATTGACTGCTGCAAAAATGCGATCACCCGTTGACGTTCATGTAAAGGCACGGGCAGGCATGGCCAGCGGGCGCATCACGGTTCGAAATCTGGCGGCGGACACCCATGGCGTGCACCTTGAGATGACCGGCAGTTATGATATTAATTCGCGTCAGACATTGGCTCGTTTCGGACTAAATGCCCCTGATTTGTCCGAGATTCTTTTAAAACTGGGTGTTAAGGGTGTTCGCGGAATGGTGAATATAGCGGGCAAGATGTCCGGGACCTTGAGCGCGCCGTCCATCGATGCCCGTCTAAAAGGAGAGCGTTTGAAATTCGAGGACGTCCGGTTCGATGCCGCCGAAGCGGATTTAAGGTTCTCAAAAGGGCGTCTTTCCCTGAACCGGGGGGAAATTACCAGCGGCAATTCCAAGGTTGAACTTACCGGAGACGTCCAAATCTTTGATCCCAGAAACCCGGGATCTCTCCACCATCCTGTTTTTACGGCCGCATTGACCGGCAGCAGCCTGTCTCTTAAAGATTTTGTCCAAGGCATGGCGGGAAAATTCGACCTGAACGGCCGTATTAAAGGGGATATCGCCCACCCCATGGGAACATTTAAGGTTTATGGAGAAAAGGTCGATTTCGGCATCCAGAAGATCCATAGCGTTCGCCTGACATCGCGCATCGATGGTCACCGCATGGAGATCGAACCGTTAATGCTTGCCATCGCTGAAGGAGAAAAAATCGTATTAAACGGTTGGATATCCTTGGACAAACATTATGAACTCCACATGGCCTCGAATGAAATTTCGATAAAAAACATTCAAAAATTAAGATTTCTAAAAACGAGCAGCGGAAAAATATCGTTTGATTTGGGAGGAAAGGGCGAATTTTCAAATCCACAATTAAAGGGGAAGGCGATTGTTGAAGATCTGACGTTTAATGGCCAAAAACTTGGAAAAATTCCCTTTAACATCGGCATTGAGAACCGGACAGCATATATTGACGGCGGACTGAACTTTGACCTGAAGGCAACCTATGGATTGCAGACGCGATTTTTTTCAGCATCCGCACGTTTTGACCATACGGTTTTGACGCCTTACTTACAGCTTGTCGGCAAAAAAGACATCAGCGGAAACATCACCGGGATCATCGATGTCAAAGGAGAATTCCGTGAGCCGTTAATGATTGACGGCGGGATCAAAATTGACCAATTGGCGCTGTTCTGGAAAAATAAGACGGTCATTACCGGCCGGGATCTTGGGGTATTCGTGAACAAGAATGAAATCTCGATTCCGAAAATGCGACTCTCCTTACTCGAACACGGGCATTTCACGGTCTCGGGCACCGGGAAATTATGGAAAAATATCGATTTAAAAGCCGAAGGGATTATTCCTTTCAGTGTGCTTCCGATGTTCACGGATTCGATTTCCGATGCCGGCGGCAAGGCCCGGATTTCCCTTCATGTCGGCGAAAACGGCTTGCAGCCGACCTTTGATTTCGATGCGGACCTTGAAAACGGCAGCATCGTGGTCCCCGGACTGTTTCAAAAATTTCACGACATCAACGGTCACGTTCGAGCCACTCCCAAAGCGGTCACGTTTGACAATATCCAGGGAATGCTGGGCACCGGCCGATTCGGACTTTCAGGGGTCGTCGATCTTAACCGATATCGATGGACCAATATCGGACTCAAGCTGAAAGCGGACAACCTTCCCATTACGATTCCCGATCTGTTGGATGTCCGGTTGAGTTCCGAACTGGATGTTCGAGGTTCTCCGAAAAAATCTTTGATAAAAGGAGATGTTATGATTCTTGAAGGGAGGTATACCAAAGATGTTCGTTTGAACCCCATCGAAAGCATTGGCCAGGAATCGCGGGCAGCGCCGCCGCCAACGTCAAAAACGCCGTGGCCCATTTTCGATAACATGGGCCTTGATTGCAGAATCAGGTATAAAGACCCTTTTGTGGTCGACAATAATATCGCTTTATTGACGATCAAACCGGATCTTCATGTCCGCGGGACGGTAAACCAACCCCTGATTACCGGAAGAGCTGAAGTCGAATCTGGAACCGTATATTTCCGAAATAATGAATTTAATGTCAAAAAGGGGGTTTTGGATTTTGTCAATCCGTATAAGATCGAGCCCACGGTTGATATCCAGGGCGACGTTACAATCCGGACGTGGGCTATAACATTAAATGTCTCCGGAACACTGGGCAACCTTAAGTTTAATTTTTCTTCAAATCCATCAGAAAGCGAGCAGGATATTCTTTCTTTGCTGATCACCGGAAAAACCACGAAGGAACTCATTTCAGGACAAGGCGGTTCATTGCTCTCTCCGAAACAGATGCTGGCCGATGTTCTTGCCGAAAATGCTCAAAAAGAAATCAAGAATGCCACCGGTCTGGATATTGTGGCGTTGGAATATAATGGCGCAAATAACGGCGGGACGTCGGATGGGGTGAATGTCACTCTGGGCAAAGAGCTTTCCAAAAGGGTGGCGGTCAAATACGGCGCGCAGACCCAAAACGCAATGGTCATTCAGAAGGTTATCGCGGAATATAAATTTCTTGAAACCCTGCTAATCAACACTTTTGAGGATACCGAAGGAAATTATGGCGCGGGGATTCAATTCAGACTTGAATTCAGATAGGAAAAATTGATGCAGATGACAAGACGGCGGCCCAAAGACCGGATAAAAATAATGGTGTTTTTGTGGTTTTTACTGATCCCTATCGCCGAAAACACTGCATATGCGCAAACGAAGAAAGCAGACGGATCCGGACCCACGGTATCCCAGATCCTTGTCGAAGTTCAGGGGATAAAGGGAGATGTGCGCCCATGGGTTGATGTGGTAAAACATCTCATTTTTATCCACCGGGGAGAACCGTTTTCAACGAAAGACTTCCAGAATTCACTTGAAGCTTTGAAATCGTCGAAAATATTCAAAGCCATCCATGTATTCGAAACATCCGCAAAAGACCATCAATTGGTGCTTCATTTTCAAGTAACGCCTTATCCTCGCGTCAGAGGAATTGATATCAGCGGCGAGTTCCCTTTATTGGAAAAAGAAATTCTCAGCGCCATGCAGCTCCGTCCGGGAGACGGGTATCACCCGGAAACGTTTTCCGCCAAAGAGGCTGCCGTTACCCGCCTTTTCAAAGATGAGGGCTATATCGCCCCGATGGTTCATTTCAATGTCAAGGAAGATCCTGCTGACGGAAACATGACGGTTTATGTGGATATCGACAAAGGTGATTTTTTTCATGTTCGACGATTTGACATCAAGGGAAACCGGGCGTTTTCAACAACGCGTCTTAAATTTCGAATCAAAACGTTTAAATCGTGGTGGATTCCGGATTTTATGAGGCGTTTTAAGCAAAAAGAACTAAATGATGATATCAAAAATCTTATCCTGTTTTACCGGGGAAAAGGGTATCCCGACGTTGCGGTGAAGCATATTGTCAACAAGGACGCCAAGACTCATAATGTATTCATTTCTTTAAACATCGATGAAGGGCCCAGATATGATATTGAATTTCAGGGCAACACGGCGTTTGCAGGTTATCAGCTGAGAAAGGATTTAATCCTGTTTAAGCAAGGCAATGAGAACGATTTCGGTCTCGTCAAAAGTATGCGAAACATAAAAGAACGTTACCTTAAAGCAGGATATAAGGATTGCCGGATAGATATGAAATCTGAAATCAATCAAAAAACAGACGGGGTGGTGCGAAAAATCCGCCTCGTCGTCGATGAAGGTCCGCAATACATTGTAAATTCGGTCCAGATTACCGGCAACAAAGCCCTGGCTGCCCGGAAAATCAAGCAGGCGATTTTGACCCGGCCACCGGGAACTTTCAGAAAAGGGGCATTTGTTTCAGAAATCTTGGACGAGGACGACCGTTCTATTACAGCCCTTTACCAAAAGCTTGGATATGTCGATGCCACCGTAAAGAGTGACGCCCTATTCGTAAAAGACATCACAGAGAACAAGGAATGTGTGAACGTTACGTTTAATATCTCGGAAGGTGTTAAAACCCGTGTGACATCCGTTGCATTCCCCGGCCTGGCGGCGTTGCCGGAATCCGAAGCCCTTCAAGCCATTGCATTGAAAAAGGGATCCGACTTCCGCCGCTACATGGTGCAAAGTGATGAAAATGCATTGGCTTCGAAGATTTCCGAAAAAGGATACCCCCGTGTCCGTGTAAAAGGAACGGCGACCATCACCAAGGACAATACCGAAGCGGCCATAACCTATAAAGTCGATCAGGGGTCTTTTGTCAAAATGGGTCAAGTCGCATCCATAGGAAATTTTATTACCCAAAACCGTGTGATACAAAATGAGATGGAACTCGAACCGGGTGAACCGTTTTCTCTGAAAAAATTGTTGCTATCTCAACGCAATATCCGCGACATTGGCGCATTCGATGCGGTTCGCTTTAACACTTTCGGCTTGGAGGATCAGTCGGACAGCGTAAACCTGCTGACGAAAGTGGACGAAAAAAGGCCTTACTATATTCAGACGGGCGGAGGATATGATACCGAAAGGGGATTTTACGCAAACATCCTGTCCGGTGACCAGAATCTTTTTGGGTTGAACAAGCAAATTTCCGGAGGCGGTGAAATCAGCCAGATCGGGTACCGGGGAGACCTGGGCTTCTCTGATCCCCGGTTTCTGGGAACTCGAATCACGTCGGCAGTGAACATGTTCAGTGAAAAGAGAGAAGCGTTTAATACCGATTTCGGCACCAGAGAAAAGGGCGTATCCGTCACCTTCAGCCGCAAATTTTTCCAAAAATTTAATGCAGGCCTCTCTTTTGTTTATTCATATATCAATACCTACCCGCGCGATTCGGCATCCATTTCCGCGAATGATGAAACGACATTCGAGTCCAGAGAAATTTTTACCATAAGTCCTTCCCTTGTCTATAACGACATCGATTCCTTTATCCGGCCGAGAAAAGGGCTTTTTTCTTCTTTGGTGCTGGATATTTCTAAAGATATTTATGATTCTCTGGATGATTTTTTGAGATATCGTTTCGAGATTCGAAAATATTATACCCCCATAAAAAATTTAACGTTTGCCCTGCGGGGAAGGGTGGGGCATATTATTTCCTTCGGAGATGCGGCCCACATCCCCGAAGACCAGCTGTTTTTCCTGGGCGGCACATCCACGGTAAGGGGGTTCGACGAAAACCTGCTTCGATTTGACGCGGCCGGCAATGCCGTGGGAGGGTTAACGTCGATTTTGGGCAATATTGAAACCCGGGTCGGCTTGGGGTCTGATTTCGAGGTCTCTTTTTTTTATGATATCGGCAGCATCAGAAACGCTGTTGTCCACGAAGGCTCGGATGCGTTTCGTTCTTCCATCGGTATGGGACTTCACTATTTTACGCCTATCGGCCCGGTCGGTATCTATTATGGGCACAAACTGGACAGAAAACCCGGGGAAAGCGCCGGCCGTTTTCATTTAACACTCGGATTTAGATTTTAATGGGTTGTCATGGCGAATGACCATAAATATTTCGGCTTGTTTGGTTTTGTGCTGGCCTTTCTTGTTGGTATTCTCTTTTCAGGGTGTGCGGGTTTTTATGCCTCAACAATATTAAAAAAAACGGGTGGCATTCCGTCTCGTTTTGAACTTGACGCGGTCCCTTTTTTCCCCCAAAAGGCCGATCAATGCGGTCCTGCGGCCCTTGCTGAAGCCCTCCAATATAGTGGTATCGTGATTACACCGGAAAATTTGACCGATAAGGTCTTTACACCCGAGAAAAAAGGCAGTTTTCAAACCGCATTGATCGGCGCAGCCCGCCGAAACGGCAGAATCGCTTATGTATTATCGGGTCCGGAAGATCTGTTTCGGGAAGTGGCTGCAGGGAATCCGGTCATCGTTTTGCTAAATCTCGGATTGTCGTGGTATCCTGTCTGGCACTATGCGGTGGTGATCGGCTATGATTTGACCGAAAAAAGGGTTGTACTGCGCTCGGGCAATATTGCCCGGGAGGTTTTATCGTTCTGGGTGTTTGAAAACACCTGGGCTCGAAGCCATCATTGGGGAATCATCATTCTTCGCCCCGATCAATTCCCCGCCGTCGTAAAAGAAGATCGTTTTACAGAAGCCATATTCGGGCTTGAGAAGGCCCGTCGGTTCGGCGATGCCATCGACGGATACCAAACCGTGCTGTCACGATGGCCCGACAATCTTCCTGCGCTGATGGGCATCGGCAACTGCTACTATGCCCTCGGAGAACTTGAAAACGCCGAAACCGCCTTTAGAAAAACGATTTGTGCACATCCTGAATCAGGTTCGGCATTTAACAATCTTGCGCAAGTCCTCCTAGAGCTGGGGCAAATAAAAGAAGCGTTGGCAGCCGCCCGGAAAGCGGTCTCTTTGGGAGGTCCTTTAAGTACTGCATATCAAAAGACCCTCAAGGAGATTCAATCCAAATAAATAGGAAACTATTGATTTTAAGGCCTTGATTAGATATAAAAAAGCCTCCACCGAAATGGAAGAAGCCTGTTTAATGGGATTCAGCGGAGGCTTTGAGTAAGGAAAACTGGTAACAGCACTCCTTCAACTCGAAAAATAAATAGCAATTAATCCTGTGCAGGTCAACCAAAAACCCTTGACATGTGATAGGTATAATGATCGAAAAGGCGAGAGGTGAAGGATTGACGGATGTCTTGTCAAAGAGGATGGAGCGGGTTAAGGATTTTATATCTTTTTGTAATGTAAGGATAAAAGAAATGATGGTGAATAAAAATTGGATGAGGCTATTATTCTGTTTGGTCGTTTTGCCTTTGATGCTGTTTGTTGATGCTTCCTATGCGCAGGAACCTGTTAAAATTTTTACGCTCAATCAGACCATTGAAAGCGCCTTAAAAGTCAACCTTGGGTTAAAATCATCTAGAGATGAGACCTCCGCCTCTTTGGCCTTAAAAAAAGCGCAACGAACGCAATTTTTGCCCACATTCAGCACATCTTATAAATATGACCGGTTTGATGAAGGAGTAGAGGTCGAAGGGTTTGTCCTCACACCAAAAACACAATACAGCTTTGTTACGTCATTCAGTCAACCGATATTTACGGGGCTCTCATTGCTGAGAAAATACGATATTGCCAAGCTCGGTCTGGATAAAGCCAAGGTGAGTGAACAAATGACCCGGCAGAATATTATTCTGGACGCAAAAAATGCTTATTTTCAACTGCTGAAGAAACAAAAACTGTACGACATTGCTCAACAGACTGTGGTCCAGATCAACGCTCAAAAGGATGTGGCTGAAAATTTTTATAAGGTTGGAATGACGCCGTTGAATGATCTGTTGCAGGCACAGGTTGAATTGGCCAATGCTAAACAAGATCTAATTGTCGCAAAAAACAATATGGACAATGACAGATCGAATTTCAATACACTCCTTCGAAGACCGCTCAATGCACCCGTTATTTTACAAGATGTTTTGCATTATACGCATTTTGACAAGAGCTTGGAATATTGCCTGTCCCAGGCCGAGAAAAATCGATGGGAGCTTCGAATCGCCGATTTGGACGTCGACATTTCCCAAAAACAATACCAGCTATCCCAAAAAGACTATTATCCCACCATCAATCTTGAGGGAAACTATTTCAAGAACGGAACGGACTGGGATGTAAACGGCGGATTTGGAATCTATGATCCCAGCGGATGGGAAATCAGCGCTGTGGCGAAGTGGAATTTCTGGGAATGGGGGCGGACCTCATACGGTGTTCAAGAAAAATATTCCCGATGGTCTCAGGCAAAACTGAATAAGCAAGAAATTGTCGACAATATTCGTTTGGAAGTCAAGACGGCATTCTTAAACACCGAGCAGGCCGAAAGGGCGATCAAAACCGTTGAGACAGCCATTGAACAGGCCAAAGAAAATTTCAGGATCTACCAGGAAAGATATAAGGAACAAATCGCCACGCAAACGGATGTGCTTATTGCACAAACGCTGCTTTCAAGAACCATGACGAGATATTACGATGCATTATACACATTTAAAATTTCGAAGGCTAAACTATATCGTGCCATTGGACAGGAAGTGAATAAATGATGGATCAACAGGGTAAAGCCTCTATAATTCGTCTGTTCCATGTTCATAAGAATTACGGTGCGGCTAAAGCGCTCAGCGATGTCACCATTGACATTTCAAAAAATGATCTTCTTTTTATTACCGGCCCCAGTGGGGCCGGTAAAACGTCTCTGCTGAAGCTTATGTATTATGGGGAAGCCGTCACAGAGGGACAGGTATTGGTTGACGGTATAAACCTGTCGAGAATCTCCCATAAAACAATACCGATGCTTCGACGAAAGTTCGGAATTGTATTTCAGGATTATAAGTTGATTCCGACCAAAACCGTATTCGACAATATCGCCATCGTCCTTGAAACAATCGGTAAAAAACGGCGATTTATTGAAAAAAAAATAAGGAGCGTGCTGAGAACCGTAAGTATGGAAAACAGCATCCATTCCTTGCCGCCGACCCTGTCCGGTGGGGAACAGCAAAGGATTGCCGTTGCCAGGGCGATTGTCGGAGATCCAAAAATTATCCTTGCAGACGAGCCGACAGGTAATTTGGATGAAGATTCCGCTGATGTTATCGTCGATCTTTTAAAAAAATTTCATACCAGAGGCGCTACGGTTATTATTGCCACCCATGATAAAGAGCTCATCCGCAAAACAGGGGGCCGGGTCATTTATCTGAAGCAGGGCCGAATACACCCCATCAATTCGCCAAATAATGTGCTCCAATGATGATTTATTGTAAACGGGCCATAAAAGATATTCTTGAGCACAGATTTTTGAGCGTCGTCACCATCGTCACCATCTCGATTTCCATATTGATTGCCAGTGCTTTCACGCTGTTTTTTATCAATGCGAACGCTGTTGTAAACTCCTGGAAAAAGGGAATCCGGATAATGGTCTATCTGAAACCCGACACCCCTGAAATAAAAGTAACGGAGACAAAGCGCAATATCCAGAAGATGAAAGGTGTAGAAGATGTTCGATTCATTTCAAACAAAGACGCGTTGCAACGGTTGAAAAACCAAATGAAACGGCAATCTTCTCTGTTGGACAACCTGAAAGAAAACCCTCTCCCGGATGCTTTTGAAATTCAGCTTATGGAGTCTTTCCAAAATCAGGAAAAGATAGAAAAACTTGCCGCACGTCTGGAATCGTTAAAGCCAGTGGATGAGGTCGAATATGGACAAGTTTGGCTGGGACGGTTTACGAACATTCTTAACCTGTTTAGATTAACCGGATTCGCAATGGGCAGTCTTTTCCTGCTGGCGACCGTTTTGATTGTCGCCAACACCATTCGCCTGGTTCTCTATTCACGGCAAAAGGAAGTGGAAATCATGCGGCTGGTGGGCGCGACCGACGGGTTCATCAAAGCCCCCTTTTATATCGAAGGCCTCATCCAGGGGGCACTGGGCGGGATTGTCGGCCTGGGGGCATTGTTCATACTTTTTGTGTTCATTTCCTCCAACGTTGGACAGGAATTAACATCCAGTTTTTTTACGATTCGATTCCTTTCCTGGGAGACGATATTGGGAATATGGGTTTGCAGCATGTTTGTGGGGTGGATCGGGTGCTTCGTTTCTTTAAAACAATTTTTAAAACAGTAGCCTATACCGCTATCGGTATCATTGCGGTTTTGCCATCTTATGATGTTGCCGTTGCGGGATCCAATGAAATCGGTGTGGTTATCGTAGATCAGCTGAATGTTCGGGCACAACCCGGCGTCAACACCCCCTCTTTGATGTTGATCTCTAAAGGGACAAAGGTCCAGATTGTCGAGCGCCATAAAGCATGGCTTAAAATAAAATATAAAAATCAGGTGGGTTATATTCGACATTTAAAGGCATATGTGCATATTATAACTCAGGACATTCCAACTGAATCGAAAAATACCGGCAACTCCCCGGACGACATCGAAAAGTTTCAGAAAGAAGCAAAAAGCATCAATCAAAAGATCGAAAAAAAGACATCTGAACTTTTAAGATTCACCAGAAAAGAAACCGCCATCGTCAATAGCTTGAACGATATCGATCTTACGCTTGACCACGCCCGGAAAAATGCATCATCGCTGAAAACAGAGCTTGCTGCTTTAGAAAAAGAAATGATTAAGACGAAAAATGATTCCGATGATCTTCAAAAAAGGATCAAAACCAGTGAAAATTACGCCGCTTTGCGCCTCGTGGCGATTTATAAACTGAGTTGGCTGGGAAGAATCTATGTTCTTGCCTCGGCCCGGTCCGTTTATGATCTTTTTCAGCGGAAAAGAGCCTTGGAACACGTGCTGGCATATGATGAAAGTGTTTGGAAAAACCTTGTGGAAAACAAAAAGCGGCTGCAACACCTGCTGGTCGACCTGGACCAAAAAAAAATGGAGAAACTCGCCGTTGAGGCAGATTACAGAAAACAGATTGAAATGATGTCTCGCGAGAGAAAAAGGCGATCAAAACTTCTAAATGATATTCGCAGGAAACGGTCTCTGAAGTTAGCGTCCCTTGAATCATTAAAGGAGGCGGCGGCAGATCTGGATCAGACCATAAATGCTTTAAAATCGGATTTTGATCGGGGCGGACCCCGTGAAAAAAAATCTTCAAAAAATTTTTCCGAATTAAAAGGATTGCTTAATATGCCGGTTAAAGGTAAAATAACATCCTTTTTCGGATCTCATCGAAATAAGAAATTGAATATTGTCAATTTCCAAAGCGGAATTGAAATAAAAGCCGACAGGGGCGAACCTATTCATGCGGTCTATGATGGACGCGTTCTTTATGCCAGATGGTTTAAAGGATACGGAAATATGATCATCATAGACCATGGCAATAATTATTATACCATTTATGCGCATGCGCAGGAACTCTTTGCGGCACAAGGAGATATCGTGGAAGCGGGAGAGGTGGTGGCCACGGTCGGAGATACAGGGTCAATGATCGGTCCGAGTCTTCATTTTGAGGTGCGCCATCACGGAAAGCCTGTAGATCCGTTGGAATGGATTAGTAAGGGGTAGACAGGATTGTTCACCCGTCGGGAAAACAGGTTGATAAAAGATTCGGGCTATCGGGAGAAAATATTATGAATATTCAGAAAAAACAGCATATTAAACTGTGGTTGGTTCTGTTGATCGCCGTTGTCTTCTGGACCGTCGGATCCGGTTTTTACAGAAACCTTTCGGCTAAGGGGGCAGAGACATATAAGGGGCTGAAGCTCTTCTCCGATGTGATTGAGCTGATTGAAAATAATTATGTTGATCCCGTGAATTCGAAAGACTTGATCGACAAAGCGATTCAAGGAATGGTCAGCGGCCTTGATCCCCATTCTGCTTTTTTGTCTCCTGATGACTTTAAGGAGCTGCAGATCGACACGCAGGGTGAGTTCACAGGTATCGGCGTGAGCATCACCTTGAAGGATGGTTTTGTTACCGTGATTTCTCCCATTGAAGGGACGCCGGCTTACAAAGCCGGAATCAAAGCCGGAGATAGAATTATCAAAGTCAACGGAAAACCCACCAGAGATTTGCGGGAAGCGGTCAAATTGATTCGAGGCCCTAAAGGAACCGAAGTCGTGGTGACCATTGTTCGTGAGGAAAGTAAAAAACCCATTGATTTTAAAATTGTCCGAGATATTATTCCTGTCGAGAGCGTTAAAGCGGCTGAATTAGAGCCCGGATACGGCTATGTCTGGGTCACCAATTTCAGAGAGAATACGACAGAAGATCTCGTTGCGGCACTGGATAAACTTGACTCCGCGAAAACACCCTTAAAAGGGTTGATTCTTGATCTTCGCGACGACCCGGGGGGACTTCTTGATCAAGCGATAGAGGTTTCAGATCTTTTTCTTGAAAAGGGTACAATCCTTTCCATCAGAGGGCGGAAGGAAAAAAACAACCAGGTTTTTAAAGCAACTCCGAATCAAACAAAACGGAATTATCCCATGGTTGTTCTCATTAACGGCGGAACCGCCAGTGCTTCGGAAATCGTTGCCGGTGCACTTCAGGATCAAAAACGCGCGCTCATCATGGGAACCACTTCTTTTGGAAAGGGTTCGGTCCAATCCGTAGAAAGATTAAGAGACGGTTATGCGCTTAAATTGACCATTGCCAGATATTATACCCCCAGCGGTCGCTCGATACAGGCCAAAGGAATTGTACCGGATATCATCGTCAAAAGAAGGTTTATTAATAAGGAAAATACGTCGTTTGTCACCGAGGAGATGATCAGAGAAAAAGACTTGAAAAATCATCTCGAAGCGGTGCCTGAAAACGAAAAAAATCATGAAACAGAAGGTGAAAACCAAGAAAAAACGCCTGAGAAACAAAAAACCCTAAAGCCAACATTTATTTACGGCAAGCTCAACCTTAAACAGCTGAAGGCGGATAATCAGGTGACACGTGCGCTGGATGCGCTTTTGAGCTATCAGATCTTCAAAGGTGTCAAAAATTAAGGCATGGCGAAGCGTGGGCGTCAGCGACCGAAGAAAAGTCTAAAAAAGACGAAAAAGCGCGGTATTTGGAGTACGTACCTGATACAGGCTGTTGCAGGACTCGGCATTTTGTTATTTCTGGTTGTCGTTGCCGGTGTGCTGTTGCGCCATTTCATGTCGAACAGAGATGTCGTGCCACCAATGACAAAATCCCGGGTTATCAGATCGCCCAGGTTTGAAGTCTATCCCAAAAATGATATATCGCCCCGCGAACCGCTGCCGAAAAAACCCCGCAAAGCCCTCGAAAGGTTACCCAAAATTGCCATAATTATTGATGATATCGGCTATGACAAAGCCATCGCAAATAAATTCTTGGCACTTAACGCGGTGTTAACATTTTCCATACTTCCTTACAGTCCCTATGAGAAAAGCATTGCCAGTAGCGTTCATTCAAAAGGTTACGACGTGATGCTTCATTTGCCCATGGAGCCTGATGAGTATCCATCGATCAATCCCGGTCCCGGAGTGCTTCTGACTTCCATGACACCGGATCAACTGATCGGCCAGCTCAATGAAGACCTGGATGCTTTCCCGTTCATAACAGGGGTAAATAATCATATGGGGTCAAAAATGACGACGGTTTCTCCTCAACTCAACCAGATTTTTTCGGTGTTGAAGGGGAAAGGGCTTTTCTTTATTGACAGCCGCACCACGCCGGATACGCTTTGCAAACCATCGGCGCAGCTCTTCAAAGTTCCTTTTGCGCAAAAAGATGTCTTTATCGATCATAAACCGGAACCCGACTTTATCCGCAAACAAATCCAACGGCTCATAATGATTGCCGATAGTCATGGCGAAGCGGTCGGGATTGCGCACCCACATCCCGAAACTTATGATATCCTTCGTGAAATGCTGCCGGAGCTTCAAAAAAAGGCAACACTGGTTCGTGCATCCGATATTGTACATAATAATTAGACGTCTCGGAAATTCTTCAACCTAATGAAAATATCGAATGTTTTTTAGGTTTAAACACTTTCATCGAATATGGAATATTGGAAGGTTGGTTTTTAAAAGGATATGAGCCATCTTTAATTTTATCGGTAGCAAAAAATTTCACCATTGAGCCAACACCCCATTATTCCCTCCGAGGCGTAGGCCCTAATGACCGGAGGCCAATTGAGGCGAAGCCCCTAACTTGAATATCTGATGATTAACACCCTGGCCATACACACGCGGTTGATCGATAAATTTCTTGCCTATTTGTGCGTGTGTTATGTTGCCATGGTTTTATGGGTTGATCACCTTGGAAAATTTTCCCTGCCCGCAAATCAATATCGATTCATTTTCTGGTTTTCCGTTCCCATGGGTTTTTATCTGTGGACGGTATATTCAGCAAAAAATCGCAGTGAGATTTTACACTGGCTGGATGTAAGGGCCCTCAGCCGAAAAGAATGGCACGCCGCATCCGTGCTTATGGCGGGCTTGGTGCTGGTGATTGCTGTTATTCCACTGGTTCCATCTTTGGCCGATTACTACAGGCCGGGCAGAATAAGCGTCGGCCGCCGGTTGATCTGGCTGGCGGCTTGGTTTCCCGGCTGGGAGTTGATGCATCGATGTCTTCTGGCCTATCACATTCCGCGTTCTTTGCCAAGACACGCCTGGTTGCTGATCCCTTTATTTGAAGGTCTCTATCATTTTAATAAGCCCTGGCCTGAAATGCTGGGCATGTTTGCCTGGAGCGGGGCATTGACGTTTTGGACGATCAAGCGGAAAAATGCCTGTCTGGCGATCTTGGCCCACCTGGTGCTGGAATGCTTGCTCATCGCTTACCTGGGTTTCGGCGCTTGAACGGATAATAAAAAAAGGGTCTCTTAAAAATACCGGGGATCTTGACTTGACAGTACAATGTGTGAATAATGTTTTCATGCCGCTAAGGTGGTACTAAGCCTTTAATATGCTGATTTGAGAATAAGGCGGGGGGGTCATGAAGAAATTTTTCAATATTTTTTTAATGACGCTGTTTTCTTTATTGTCGGCATCTCTTATCGTGGCGCATCCGCCGGCACATGCCGGGGACGTCCGAAAACCGCTATTTGCCGGCTCTTTCTACCCGGATACCGCCGAAGAACTTTCGACGGTGATTAAAAAATATGTCAGCCGGGTTAAGCCGGCCCATGTCAATCACCCGCCGGATACTTCACTCAAGGCGCTCATCATACCCCACGCAGGATATGTCTATGCCGGATGGACGGCAGCCCATATTTCATCGGCAGTCAATGGAGATCGATCCAGAAGGATCATCGTCATGGGGCCGGACCATCGTATCGGGTTTGAAGGATGTGCCGTCAGTGACGCGGCCGCCTGGGAAACTCCTTTGGGCCGGATTCGACTGGATCAGGGCGCCGACCGACTGCGCCAAAATAAAACCCTGTTTCAGGTGATTCCGGCGTCCGACCGGCTCGAACATTCCGTGGAAGTGGTTCTCCCGTATCTTCAGTATTTTTTTAAAAACTTTACCCTCATCCCCGTCGTGTTCGGCCGGGGACAGGATCTGGCTGAAAAGGCGTCGGCATCCCTTGATCCTTTGTTGGATCAGGAGACTCTGATTGTGGCCAGTTCGGATTTATCCCATTATCTGCCTTATCAGAAAGCAATTGCGAAAGATCGGGAAACCATTGAAAGCATCTTAACGCTGAATGACCGCAAATTGATAATGCGTGAGAATGCCGCTTGCGGCAAGGTGCCGATTCTGGTTCTTATGGACATGGCCCGCCGTCACCACTGGCAGCCGGTTCTTCTTCATTATTCCAACAGCGGTGACACCGCCGGAGATCGTTCAAGGGTTGTCGGTTATGCATCCATCGCCTTTTACGGAGGTTCATCTATGAAAGACCATGCAGATTCTATTCAATCTTTGAATGAGCGCCAGGGCCAGATACTGGTAAAACTGGCTCGGCAGACCATTGCTCAAAAGCTTGGAAAACGTTCGACCAAAGTTGATCCGGGTGCTTTAGCAGACCCGGGCTTTCAGAAAAAAAGGGGCACCTTTGTAACATTAACCATCGACAAACAGTTGCGGGGGTGCATCGGCAACTTGGATGCACGAGACTCAATTTTGGGCGGGGTCAGACGAAATGCCGTCAACGCCGCCTTCCATGACCCTCGTTTTTCCCCATTGAAAGCGGATGAACTGGACCATGTGGATATCGAAATCAGTATCCTTACCGAACCCCGGTTCCTGGAATATCGGGACAGCAACGAATTGATTTCCAAATTGCGCGTTCATGTCGATGGGGTTATTCTTCAAAAAGGATCAGCCGGCGCCACCTTTTTACCCCAGGTGTGGGAGCAGTTGCCGAAGCCTGAAGATTTTCTTTCCCATCTTTGCATGAAAGCAGGACTGCCCGCCGACACCTGGAGAAAGGAACATCTCGATGTTTCGACTTACCAGGTTCAATATTTTGAAGAGGAGAAATGAACATGTAGTAACACGGGTGATCATCGCTACCGGTGTCTCGTCCGTAGTGACCCAGTTATTGATCATTCGTGAATTTCTGGCCCAGTTCCAGGGGAACGAGTTTGTTATCGCCCTGATTCTCTTCAACTGGCTTATTTTGGGCGGAATCGGCACGATTTTATCCCGCAGAATCACTCGAAACTTATGGGCCGCCACCGCAACCCGGCTGGGCTGGCTCTCTTTTCTTTTGGCGGGGTTGCCCGGTGTTCAGATCATAGCCATCCGGTATCTTCGCGATATCTTTTTCATCCATGGAAGTTCCGTCGGGTTCTATCCCTTTTTAATCTATTCCTTCCTGATCACCGCCCCCTATTGCCTGATGATCGGTTTTGTTCTCCCTTACAGTCTTTTCGTCATCAGAACGTCGAATGCCGACTATCCCGGCGCACTGATTTATATATCGGATAATTTGGGAGATGTTTCCGGCGGGGCCTTGTTTTCCTTTGTCCTGGTTTTTTGGGTTTCTCCGATGACCGCCGTATTTCTGGCCAACCTGCCGTTGCTATTGTCCGCAATCCTGCTCTTTCATCATTTTTCCGGGGGTCGTCTTTCGGTCTATTTAGGAGCAGCCGCAACGATAGTCGTGCTGGGGGCCGGGATATTTTTAGAGCCGGCATCACTGGTTTTGCCTGAAGGCAAGCTGGCCTATTACAGTGAATCCCGATATGGCCGGATCCAGGTTTTGCAAAATCAGGAACAATATACGCTGTTCCTTGGGGGCGCCCCGTTGTTCAGCAGCCAGAATTTGAGCATGGCCGAAGAAACCATCCATTATCCCTTGTCGCAAGTGGATACGGCACGAAATATTCTTTTGATCTCCGCCCAAGGCGGTATAATGACCGAACTTGAAAAATATCGTTCGGTGTCCGTTGATTATGTGGAACTGGATCCGAAAGTCGCGGATGTTGAATTCAGGTTCGGATTGATCAAAAAAATTCCAGGGCTTGCAATCATTCACCAAGATGGAAGGGCGTATCTGGAGAAATCGAACAAAATCTATGATGCCATTATCGTGAACCTGAGTGAACCGGATACGTTTCAAATCAACAGATTCTATACCGATCGATTTTTTGCGCTGGCCCGGCGTCACCTGGGCCAACATGGGGTGTTGAGTTTTGCCATGGAGGGATTCGACAATTACCTGGCTGAACCCCAGAGACAGAAGCTTTCTTCGTTATATAATACGGTCTGCGATTATTTTAGCCATGTGCTGTTGCTGCCGGGAGAAAAAATTTTTTTCCTTTGCGGTTCCCGGCCCATCAATACCGATATCCCGAAAATTCTAAATCAAAAAGGGATTTCAACGCGATATATCAGCGGATACTATTACGGAGATGTGACCCCTGAAAGAATCGAGCGGTTAAACGCGCTCATCGACCCAAAGACGCCCAAAAACTTAGATGATGCCCCCCAACTCATGCATCTCATGTTTTTGCAATGGTTTGCAAAGTTTTCCACTTCCCCGACCGGCTTCATGGTGGTTTTGGCGCTGTTTTGTACGGTCTACCTTTTTCGTCTCCATTCGGAAGAATTTGTTCTTTTTTCCACCGGATTTATGGTCATGGGAAGTGAGATCCTGGTAATATTTGCTTTTCAAATTTTTTTCGGATATATTTATTTTCAAATCGGCCTGATCGTCACTGTTTTTCTGGCCGGTCTTTTGCCCGGCGCCTGGCTCGGGGATAGACTCAGAAAGAGAAGCAAACAGATCCTCATGTTCACCGACGGCCTCCTGATCGTTTTCATGGGGCTGCTGATGGCAGCACTCAAGCAGGCCGGACATCATCTGCCGGTGACGGCTTACCTGGTTTTCGGATTTTTCGTTTCACTGATTTGCGGTTTTCAGTTTCCGGTGGCACTCTACGTAAGAGGCGGAGATGCTTCTGCGGTGACGCAGACCTTTTCTGCGGATCTTATCGGGGCGGCTTTCGGCACATTGATCGCCAGTGTCGTCCTGATTCCTTATTTCGGCATTATCTGGACGGCGGCCGGCCTGATCGGGCTTAAGCTTTTGAGTTTAACGGTGACCTATTTAAGTTATGAAAACGTTTAGCCGACGTCAATTTCTGTATTGCGGTGCGGGGCTTTTCTGCAGCGCCGTATCCGCCCAGGCATTCTGGCCGTTTTCCAAAAAAACAGGCATGGCAGCCGGACCGGCCGATATCCGCGGGCATGTCTTCAAAGGGGATGCGCCCGAGACATTGTGGAAATGGTCCCGTGAGGGATTTTTATATACAAAACTGGATAACAAACTGGTGCTTTGCGGTATCTGCCCGAACAGATGCCTTTTATCTCCCGGAGACCGAAGTGTTTGCCGTTCCAAGGTCAATATGGACGGCATTCTATACAGCTTGACCTACGGCAATCCTTGCAGCGTGAACGTGGATCCCATTGAAAAAAAACCGCTGTATCATTTCAAGCCGCGGTCAAATGCCTTTTCCATTGCCACTGCCGGCTGCAACTTCCGCTGTCTGAACTGCCAGAACTGGGAAATCTCTCAAGCCAAACCGAACGAGGTTCGGCATTACGAACTTTTTCCGGCAGATGTCGTTAAAGCCGCACAGCAAAGCAAATGCCTGTCCATTGCATACACCTATTCGGAGGCGGTGACATTTTTTGAATATATGATCGACACCGCACGACTGGCCAGAGAAAGCGGTGTCTTCAATTTGTGGATTTCAAACGGTTATATCAACCGGGAACCGCTGCTGGCGCTCTGCAAGGTGCTGGATGCCGCCAATGTCAATCTCAAATCTTACAGCGACGCCATCTATCGAAAACTGAACGGCGGCCGGCTTCAGCCGGTGCTGGATACCTTTAAAACCCTGCGCGAACAAGGGGTCCATTTTGAAATGACAAATCTGGTGGTTCCCGGTTATGTGGATGACGATGATATGGTCAAAAAGATGTGCGGATGGATTCTTGAAAACCTGGGCCCGGATTATCCCCTTCATTTTTTGCGGTTTTTTCCTAAATATAAACTTGATCGCCTGCCTTCGACCCCGGTCTCAACCCTGGTTCGATTCCGTAAACTGGCCATGTCGCAAGGCATCCATTATGTCTATGTGGGAAACGCTGCCTATCCCGAAGGAAACAACACCTATTGCCACCACTGCAAAAAATTGCTGATTGAACGGGCCGGTTATTTCATCCCGACCTACAACCTGGATGAGAATCGATGCAAGTTCTGCAAAACGCTGATTCCCGGCCGGTGGGAGTGATGGGAGAGGCGCATCTTCTGAACGCGTACGAGCACCGACGGGATCGGTCACCAGAGCATTAAATATTTCTTTCCGTCTCTGAGTTCGCCTCTTAACTTCTCCATATGTCTGAGCGATGCAATTTCTCTTTCAAGATCCGCAGGATTTATCCCGAGCCGATGGATGATGTCCCCTGGTTCGGCGCCGCCCGTTTCCTTTAACAGGCGCAATATATTTTTCTGGGTCTCATTGAGTTCCAGGGGCCCGCCTTTGGATTTTGCAAAAGACTGTGCACTGTGCACGGCCCATGGGTCGCACGCTTTGGCCGGTGACAGCGCATCCATATAGCAATCTTCGCATAAAACCTGTCCGAGATGCTCTCTTTCTTCTCCGGTGTTGATGTCTTCGGAACATCGATCACATTTCATTTTTAACCTCCTTATTATATGCCGGCTGTTGATGCCGGACTTGGCTGTTTGTCGTGTTGCCCACGAAAAAGATAGTTTATTATAATTTTAGAAAAAAGGCAGGTATGTGTCAATTGCGAAACCAAAATTCAAAAGGGCAAAGATATGTGAATATGACACAAACGCTCCGCGACGGCATATATCTCTTTTTAACCAACTGAAACTTGTGTTTGACAATTCAATTAAGGTGCGCAGCGCTTTACAACCCTTGAGGGTTGTGGCATAATCCCGGGTCAATAACACTCAGGAGCAGCGCAAGATTCTGTAGATCGGAGCATCCGCGATGAAGGGCTTTTACGGAAAATATTTAAACATAAATTTGACCGATGAAACATATGAGGTCGTTTCGATAAGCGATAGGATACTGGCGCGGTATCTCGGTGGGAAAGGTCTGTCGTCCTATCTTCTTTATACCTTGAATCCTCCGGGCGTCGATCCATTGTCGCCGGACAACCGTTTGATTTTTGCCACCGGCCCCATCGCCAATAGCAGAATATGGGGATCGAGCCGTTACGGCGTCTTTACGAAGTCCCCTCAGACCGGTTTTTATTCCGAATCCTATGCCGGCGGAAAAGTCCCGGAAGCCATGGATTCATCGGGGTTCGACGCCATCGTCCTATTCGGCAAAGCCAGGCGACCTACGGTGGTTTTGGTACATCCCAAGGGTGCGGAATTCTTTGATGCGGCGGGGATATGGGGTATGGACACCTATGAAACCGAAGATACCGTGAACCGAAGATTCGGAGGCATGGGTTCCGGACCGGAAAAATCAGGTGCTGTTGTCATCGGTCCTGCCGGAGAAAACCGAATTCGATTCTCGGTCATCGAAAACGATTACTGGCGATCTGCAGGAAGAACCGGAACCGGAGCGGTTATGGGATCGAAATATCTCAAAGCCGTCGTGTTTAAGGGCGATAAAAGGCGTCTTCTTTTCGATACGGAAACGGTGAAACGCTTTTCGAGGGAAATCGCCGGTGAATCGAGAAATAATCCTGTGGCCCAAGCATACAAAAAGATGGGGACGCCCATGATGGTGAGAACCACCAATCAGGCCCGTGCATTTCCAACGAAATACTGGTCTCAAGGTTTTTTTGATCGATGGGAAAATATCAGCGCCGAGGCCCTGCACCGGCAATGCCGTGTTCAGCCGAGGGCCTGTGCAAAGTGCTTTATCGCATGCGGCCGAATGACCACGGTGGTCAACGGGCGCCATGCCGGTCTGAAAATCGAAGGGCCCGAATATGAGACCATATTTGCCTTTGGCGGGCTTTGCATGATCGACAGTATCGAAGAGATTGCATATTTAAACGACGTTTGCGACCGTGTGGGGATGGATACCATCTCCGCCGGGAATCTCTGCGGGTTGACCATTGAAGCCGCGAAAAAGAAAAAGATCGATCTTAAGATCGGTTACGGCGATATCGACGCCATTGCCGATTTGCTTAAAAAAATTGCAGGCAGGCAGGGGATCGGAGATATCCTGGCCCGGGGTATTAAACATGCGGCAAAAATTTGGGATATGGAAGATACGGCGGTGCACGTGAAAGGACTTGAACCCCCGGGTTACGATCCCAGGGTTCTTAAAGGCAGCGGCTTGGCCTTTTCCGTATCGGACCGCGGCGCTTGCCACTTGAGAGCGACGTTTCACAATCCCGAATTAAAAGGGATGATTCATCCGGACACTGTAACAGGCAAATCCGAACTACTGATCGATTTCGAAGACCGCCTGATTCTCATGGACACGCTGATTTTATGCCGATTTTTCAGAGATATCTATCCCTGGGACCGGCTGGGGCAGATCATTGAAATGACCACCGGTATTAGAGCGGACAAAGCGGCATTGCAGAACATCGCTTCCGGAATCGCCTCGCTGACGCGCTGCTTTAACCTTCGGGAAGGTCTCAAACCCGAGGATGACCGTCTTCCCCGGCGTTTTTTCAAAGAAATGCTAAAAACAGGTCATGTGGCCAATGAAACAAATCTGGCGGTGATGCTCAAAGATTATTACACCCTTCGCGGCTGGGATGAAGACGGGGTTCCTGAACACATAGATGGTGATCAGGCGCTTGAACAGACTTAAATTCTTCCCGCAGCCTTGTCGGCAAGTTTTTTCAATAAGTCAAATTTAGGAGAACCCTCTATTTGTTTTGTTGAAATTAGAGATTATTTTATATAACTGGGAAATAAAAATTGCGAATGTAATTTTTCGATGGAGGTATAAAGGTCATGATCAAGCTCAAGCCATCATTTATGATATTCCTTCTAATTGGTCTGAACGCTTTTCCTGCCTTTGCCGTTGAACAGAAAACGATGAGCATACAGGTGAAAAAAGGAGAGATTCGTTCAACACCTTCCTTTCTCGGTGTTATCGTGGCCCGGGTTTCCTACGGCGATCGGGTTTATGTCCGGGAAGAAAAAGGTTCCTGGGTTAAGGTCCGTACGGCGGAGCACAACAGCGAAGGCTGGATTCACAGTTCGGCCCTCACTTTAAAGAAGATCGTGTTCAATGCCGGGGCTGCAGATGTGCAGACATCCGCCTCCAGCAATGAGCTGGCCCTTGCCGGAAAGGGGTTCAACGAACAGGTTGAAAACGAATTTAAGGAACAAAATCCAAAAATTAATTATGCATGGGTCAACAGGATGGAAAAGTTTGTCGTTTCTGAAAAAGAGATCAAGCAGTTTCTGAAGGAGGGCAAGCTGACTCCGGAAGGAGGATTCTGATGGCCATTGAAAGAAAACAACAATCTATAAATTCCACCGTGAAGTCGGCAGTTCTAGGACTTGTCATTCTGATGGCCATTCCTGCTTTTCTGTCCGGCTGCAAGACCATGGAATCCTTGACCAACGTCGGTACGTCTTTTGGTAAATCCATGGGCTTGCTCACCGACTCCCAGGCCGAATCCATAACCAAAACCTCCAAAGCCGTGGAACGAAGCTTTGAAGACTTTACGCCGCAGCAGGAATATTACATCGGCCGTGCCGTGGGTGCGGTTATTGTCAACAAATACAAACCGTATAACAATAAAAGGGCCAACGCATATATCAACCTGCTGGGCCAGACCTTGGCACAAGCCTCGGATATGCCGGATACGTTTAACGGTTATCACTTTTTAATTTTGGATTCCAATGATATCAATGCATTGTCCGCACCAGGGGGACTCATCTTTATTACCCGGGGATTATTGAGATGCTGCCAAAATGAAGACGCTGTGGCCGCGGTTCTGGCCCATGAAATCGGTCATGTTGAGCATAAGAACGGTCTTCAGGCCATCAAAAAATCCCGCGTAACATCAGC
Organism: Desulfobacterales bacterium; assembly: GCA_049583675.1. Classification (GTDB taxonomy): domain Bacteria; phylum Desulfobacterota; class Desulfobacteria; order Desulfobacterales; family UBA11574; genus UBA11574. The sequence continues at coordinate 46,357 of JBAUWG010000037.1, forward strand.
TCTGATCACCATCGGTACAGAAAGTGCGAAAACTTTTGGAAATAAGGATCTGGCCAATCTCACAAAGACCTTCGAGGGCTCTATTTCCGACATCACCTCAACGATGATCAATAGCGGCTATTCTCGAAATTTTGAACGCCAGGCAGATCTTGCCGCTGTCACCATCTTAAAACGTGTCGGCTATGATCCCAACGGCCTGGTGGAAATGCTGAAGGTGATGGAGACAAAGCTTAAACCCGGCGGCCTTGATTTTGCAAAAACACATCCTTCACCGGAAAGCAGAATCGCCGACATTCAAAAACACATCGGCAAATATGTTAAAGTTCAGGAGCCCAGCGTCAGAGAGAAAAGATTCCTGGCGGCGTTAAGGAAGATTTAACTCCATGGTTTGGCGATCAATATCCGGAAAAAAATCCATCCATAGTCTCATCATCGGGATATCAGGGGCTGTTGTCGCATTGTTGCTTTGGCGTTTCGGCTGGCTCGAAATCTGGGAAAATAAAACATGGGATTTTCGGGCTTCGGTCATGGCCAAACCGGGAAAAGCCACGGACAATATCAGACTGATCCTGCTGGACCAGAACAGTCTTGACTGGGCCAAGAACGAAAACGGCTGGAACTGGCCATGGCCCAGAGAGGTTTACAGCGCCATATTAGATTATTGTCACAGAAACGGGGCCAAAGCCGTGGCATTCGACGTGCTCTTTACTGAGCCGTCTATCTACGGCAACGAGGACGATGCTGCTTTGGGCAGGGCCATCGCCAAGTGCGGGCATTTTGCAGGTGCTGTTTTTTTGGGAAAAAAAACCGGCAATGACAAAAAATGGCCGCCTGAAATCCCGGCACCTGAGTTCAAGGTTATCGGACTGGATAAGTGGCTGAATTCGACAAATTCCGGGAATATTATATTTCACCGGGCAACCATGCCCATCCAAGCGATCGCTTTAAACGCCGCCGTTCTGAGCAATGTCCATCTCGAACCTGATCCGGACGGTATCTACCGGAGCATTAATCTCTTTTGTGTCTTTGACCAAAAAATCCTGCCGACTCTTGGGCTCGGGACATACCTGGCAGCGAACCCAAGGGTTCAGATGAAAATTAAGCCCGGCCGACTCATGATTGACAAAAGAGTTATACCCATCGATCGGCAAGGCTACACGGTTTTAAACTATCGGGGAATTTCCGGCACACACAAGGCTTTCAGCGCAGCCGCTGTGATTCAATCCGAATTACGCATCCTTAAGGGTGAAACCCCGACGATCCGCGACACGAATGCCTTCAAGGGCAAATACGTGTTCTTCGGCTTCTCTGCTCCCGGTCTGTATGATCTTCGTTCCTCTCCGGTTGATGGTGTTTATCCCGGAGTGGAAATTCAGGCCACATTACTGGACAACTTTCTTTCCAATGATTTTATGCGCCGATCTACGGCGTGGCTGACGATAACTGTTGTTTTTTTTCTGGCGCTTGCCTGCGCGATCTCAGCCGCCATCTTCAGCAGCCCCGTGGGAAGCGTGTCGGTCGGTATTGTTTTTTTCTCTATTCCGATACTTGTTTCCTTTGGTTCATACCTTCAGGATCTATGGTTCCCATTGGTTGTTCAGGAAATATCCGTTACATTCACCATCGCTTTGGCCCTTGTCGTCAACTATGCCACCGAGGGAAGGCAAAAACGGTTTATCAAAAATGCCTTTCAACAATACCTCAGTTCGGCGGTTATCGAGCAGCTCATCCAGCACCCGGAACGCCTCAAGCTGGGCGGTGAACGTAAAGTTCTTTCCATCTTTTTTTCAGATCTCCAGGGATTTACCTCAATTTCCGAAGGTTTGGATCCCAAGGATCTGACTGCCCTTTTAAACGACTATCTTTCGGCAATGACCAACATCATTCATGAAGAGGGCGGTACCGTCGACAAATATGAGGGAGACGCCATTATCGCTTTCTGGAATGCGCCGTTGGAAGTGCCGGATCACGCTGTTAGGGCCGTTCGAGCGGCAATGCGATGTCAGGAGGTTCTTGCCAAAATGCGTCCGGGATTCAAGGAACGGATCGGAAAGGAAATGTTCATGCGTATCGGCATTAACACCGGTCCCGCCATTGTGGGCAACCTGGGTTCGGATACCAGGTTTGACTACAGCATGATCGGTGATGCGGTGAATTTGGCATCACGGCTGGAAGGCGCAAATAAACAGTTCGGTACCCATACCATGATTTCCCAGTTCACGCGGGATATGCTGGGAGATATTCCGGTAGTCAGAGAGCTTGCACGAATAGCCGTGGTCGGCCGCAGGGAACCGGTCGTCGTTTACGAACCCATGGCGGACGAGGAATATAACGCCCGAAAAGATATTCTGGAAACTTTTTCCCAAGGCTTACGGCTGTTTTACAACGGCAATTTCTCTCAGGCGCTGGAAATATTTTCAACCGTTCAAGAACTTGATACGCCTGCGGCGGCTTACGCAAAAAAATGCCGGACAATGATGGAAACGCCGCCGGATAAGTGGCAGGGAGTTTGGGTTATGGACAGCAAGTAAACAGCTTTCATGTTTTTAGTCTGAAATGTTGCAAATTCATATTTAGTGGTAATAGTTAAGAGGTGGATGTATAGGACACAACATCAGGGTCGGCTTTTCGCAAAAACGACTTTTTTATATTTAATGAATATTGGAGGATAATCTATGGCCTTTGAAACCAAAGAGCAAGTCTTGGAAAAAGTACTCAGTCAGGAAAAACCTCTGTGTCCGCACTGCGGTGCCGCGATGACGATATGGGAGGTTCCTCCTTTTGATTTTGCCGACGGTCTTGGCTGGGGAACCCCTTACCTGTTTGTTTGTTTCAACGACGAATGTTCTCTCTATGCCCAGGGATGGAAGAATATGCAGGAAAATTATGCCCAATGTGCATCTTACCGCTGTATTAACTATCCGGGCACAGAGCAGTTTCAATGCATACCCGTATTCAGCCCGATGGGAGGAACGGGACAAATCGTTGATGAACAGGTTTTGGTCGAGCAGGAAATGTTAAAAGAAAGAACCAAGATGGGGTTTTCCATTCTTGCGGACGCCTATGTATCCAAAGATTCTGTTACGGTGGTCACGCTGCTCCTCGACGGCTCCCAGCCCCAGCGGGTTCGGTTAAAAGCAGCGGAAATGGTCGGCGATATCGGAGAGATTGAAGCCATAGAGCCCATAAAGAGCGCCAAATTCGAGAATAAACTTGTTCAGGAACAGGTTGATGCGTCCGTGAAAAAGATTCATGAGCGGCATTTCACCCGCGAATGCCCTTTTTGTGCGGAAATCATAAAAAAGAGAGCAAAAATCTGTAAACACTGCGGGCAAGATGTCGCAGGAAAATAACAATCAGAATGTCATCGCTTAAATTTGTACAATGAATCGCTTCAGACAGCATTAAAATTTTTCAATTTTTATTCTTTTTGCATCGATCCAGAGGCCTTCAAGGTCGTAGAAAGTGCGAACCGGTTCATAAAAAACGTGAATGACCACATGACCGTAATCCAGTAAAACCCAGTGACCTTCTTTTTTACCCTCGACACTCAGCGGCTTTATACCATGTTTTTTCAATTTTACCTGAATGTCATCCGCGATGGCTAAGACCTGACGGTTGGAACGGCCGCTGCAGACAATAAAAACATCCGAAACAGACGTTAATCCCCGGACATCAAGAACCACCGGATTCATTGCTTTTTTCCCCAAAACAGCTTGGATATAAAGATCAAGAGCGGTGTCCGGAGGAAAGTTGGGCGTTTCCGTCATAGATAAAGTCCTTTGGTTTTTATATAATCCTCAATAATTTCAGGTACCAGATGCTTGATCGAAACCCCTTTTTTGATATATTCGCGAATGGTTGTTGACGAAATATCTATGGGCGAGACATCGAAAACAAAAATCGGTTGTTTTCTATCATGAACGTAGGTCGATTGAGAAGCGGAAAACGCATATCCTTTCGAAATTCTGGACCGGAGAAAATTTCCTAGAACATCACCTCGGGATGTTTTTTCGTCTTTTCCTGCAACGGTTCGGGATATTACGATAAAAGGGATTAACAGGAAAAGATCTTTATAAGATTTCCAGGTGTCTATCTCCAAAAAGGCATCCAGCCCCATGATGAGATAAAGCTTCGTGCTTTCGGGCAGTATCGACCTGAAATATCGAACCGTATCAATCGTATATGAAAGCCCTGTGCGTTTCAGTTCCACCTCGGAAATCACGAAATCCGGATCGCTTAAAAATGCGAGCCGGATCATTTCAAGGCGATCTTCGGCATCTACCACGGTGTTCTGGTTTTTATGGGGGGGCAGTGCTGAAGGAATAATCAGTATTTCGTCCAGATTAAAACCCGATTTCACTTCCCGAATAACCTGGACATGTCCTAAATGAACCGGATTGAATGTACCTCCGAAAAGTCCTATCTGTTTCAAAATTCCCGTTTTTCCCAATATTCCAATATTCAAGCCATATGCAATGTGATTATCATCATTTCCCTGTGGGGTGAACCCAAAACCAGGTCCTTTAAATCAGGATCGTTATTAGGCCGGATTAGGATCTTATCTGCCCGTCTCCAAAGACAACAAACTTTGTGGTGGTGAGTTCCTCTACCCCCATAGGACCAAAGGCATGGAGCTTTGAAGTGCTGATGCCGATTTCGGCGCCGAGCCCAAGCTCACCGCCGTCGTTGAAGCGTGTGGAGGCATTGACGAGCACCACCGAAGAATCGACTTCGCGGACGAAACGTTTGGCCCGTTTGTAATCGCGTGTAACAATGGCTTCCGTATGTTTTGAACCATATGCTGAAATGTGGGAAATAGCCTGATCCATATCCTCGACCACCCGGACGGCCAGGACAAGATCGAGATATTCTTCAGGCCAGTCCGCTTGGTCTGCTTTTTTTATGTCCGTCAGGATGCTGCATGTTTCAGGACACCCCCTGATTTCGACGCCTGCACGGATGAGTCGTCTTGCCATTTTCGGCAAAAAGTCACGGGCAATGGATCGATGCACAAGCAGTGTTTCCATGGCATTGCAAACCCCCGGGCGCTGCACCTTGGCATTGAAGCAAATTTCTTCGGCCATATCCAGGTCTGCGCCTTCGTCCACATACACATGACACACCCCTTTGTAATGTTTCAGTACCGGTATGGTGGAATGTGCTACGACGAAACGGATCAAACCTTCTCCGCCGCGGGGAATAATCAGGTCGATGAATTCTTCCTGGTTGAGTAAAATGTTGACCGCTTCCCGATCTCTGACAGGAACGATTTGAACGGCGCTTTCAGGAAGGCCGCATTCACTGAGAGCCTGTCCGATAATTTGGGCAAGGGTCTGGTTCGAATAAAGGGCCTCGGAACCACCTCTTAAGATGACGGCATTGCCGGCTTTGAGGCAGAGACCGGCGGCATCGATGGTGACATTGGGCCGTGATTCGTAAATGATACCGATCACGCCAATGGGGATGCGCATTTTTGTGACTTCCAAACCATTGGGTCTTAACCATGTTTTATCGAAAGCGCCCACAGGGTCATTGAGGCCCGCCACTTCCCGCAGGCCTTTGGCCATGGATTCAATGGTTGCATCCGACACCGCGAGCCGGTCGATCATGGCATGGGAAAGACCTATTTCTTTGGCCCGGTCAAGGTCCTGCTGGTTGGCTTTTTTGATCGTGGATGCGGCATGTTCTATCTTATCGGCCATGACCAGCAGCGCGGCGTTTTTCCGGTTTGAACCGCACCTGGCCATTTCCGAGGCAGCCGCCCGGGCAGCTTTGGCCATGTTTACGATCGTTGTTTCGATGGTCATTATATGTCCTCTTTCAGGGTCAAAAGCACGTCAGCGATTTCAACGTTGAACTTGCATCAGGGTGCAAAGCACCCGGTTTGTTTTGCAAGCATCAAAAACCCTCAACTGACGGTCATCACATACCACATTCCGCAGTGACCACCAGGTTGTCCCGATGAATCACATCGTCAAAGGGTTTATGCCCCAGACGGTTTTGAATCTGGTTCGATTGAAGTCCCATGATTTTTCGAATATCCCCGGAACTGTAATTTACGAGACCGATCCCCAATATTCCCTTATCCGTTTTTTTAAATTGAACCGCAGCGCCGATGCCAAATTCACCTTTTACATCCACAATGCCGCTCGGCAGGAGACTCTTGCCTCTGTTAAGGATTGCGGCGGCGGCTCCATCATCGATTAAGATAACGCCTTTGGGTTTCAAAGTGAAAGCGATCCAGCACTTCCGGCTTTTGAGCTTTTTCTTTTTTGGCGCAAAAAATGTTCCGATTGCTTTACCTGAGAAAAGCTTTTTTAAGATATCCGCTGTGCCGCCGTTTGCGATGACCATCGGGATTCCCGCAGCGGTAACCTTTTTGGCTGCATTTATTTTGCTGAGCATGCCGCCGGTGCCCAGCGCGCCCGGGATGCCGCCGGCAACCTTTTTAATATCTTCCCCGATTGCGGATACCAGGGGAATAAAATCGGCGTCGGCGCTTGTGTGGGGATTTCTCGTGTAAAGGCCGTCGATATCGGTCAGGTTGATGAGAACATCTGCATCCATCAACAGCGTAATCATGGCCGCAAGATTATCGTTGTCTCCGAATTGAATTTCTTCCACCATCACCGTGTCATTTTCATTGATAATGGGAACCACCTGCCATGACAACAGCATGCATAGGGTATTTCGGGCATTCAGATATCGCCTGCGGTTATTGAGGTCTTCGCCGGTCAAAAGGATCTGGGCGACCTTTTTATGATATCGGGCGAAGGCCTTTTCATATTCCATGATGAGTCCGGCCTGTCCCACGGCAGCCACGGCCTGACGTTTGGGGATTTCTTCAGGTCGTTTGTCAAGGCCTATTTTTTTAACGCCCGAAGCCATGGCCCCGGAAGAGACCAGAATAATCTGGATCCCGGCGTCGATCAAGCCGCAGATTTGCCGGCTGATGGAGCGCATGACGCTTAAGTTCAATCCGTGATCCTGGGTTAAGACATTGCTGCCGACTTTTACCACCACCCGTTTGGCAGTATCAAAAATCAATGTTCGATTCTCATTCATCATCGCGGTTCAACCACTGAACAATTTGAGAGGTTAAATCCGAAAGCCCTTGACCGGTCAGCGCAGATATTAAGATTATTTTTTTCTCCTTTAGCGCGGATTGAAAAACTCCGGCCCATTGGCGGGCTTCCGGCAGATCCAGCTTGTTGAGTACAACAATCTGAGGCTTTTGTGCAAGTTTTTCATCGTACATGGCAAGCTCATGGTTGATGATATGATATCCGGAAAGCGGATGGTCAGGATCAACGTCGGAAGCATCGATAAGGTGAACCAGGACTCGGGTGCGTTCGATGTGCCTGAGAAATTTAATGCCGAGCCCGGTGCCTTGATGTGCCCCTTTGATTAATCCCGGGATGTCGGCGACAACAAAAGGTTCCGCCCTATCGGTTCGAACCACACCCAGACTCGGGGTCAACGTGGTAAACGGGTAATTGCCGATCTTGGGCCGGGCGGATGAAATAGCGGCAATGAGCGTGGATTTGCCGGCATTGGGAAGACCGATAATACCGACATCGGCCAAGATCTTAAGTTCGAGTTTTAAGGTTTGGGTTTCACCGGATTCGCCGGGCTGGGCAAATCGGGGGGTTCGATGTGTGGATGACTTAAATTTGGTATTGCCCTGACCGCCTCTACCGCCTTTTAAAAGGACAAATGTTTCGCCGGTGTCGACGAGATCTTTGATAAGACGTCCGGAATTTGCATCAATCACTAAGGTTCCGGGAGGAAGCTCAATGATGAGGTTTTGACCGTTTTTACCGGTTTTTTTCTTGCCCTGGCCGTTGGCGCCGTTTTCGGCTTTGAAATGACTCTGATATCTAAAGTGGTAGAGGGTGCGTTTCCTGGATGTCGTTTCTAAAATAATATCGCCCCCCTTGCCGCCGTCGCCGCCGTCCGGTCCCCCGCGGGGCACAAATTTTTCTCGCCTGAAGCTGACACACCCCTTGCCGCCGTTGCCGGACCGCACGGTAATCATGGCTTCATCAATAAATTTCACTCTGTATAAACACTTACTCTTTTTCGAGAACGACCCAGTCTTTCATATGTGACAACACCATCTGCCTTGGCAAATAGGGTGTAGTCCTTTCCCATTCCGACATTTTCGCCGGGATGAATTTTTGTTCCCAATTGACGGACAAGAATACTGCCGGCTCTTACGGTTTGGCCGCCGTATCGTTTGACACCCCGGCGCTGGCCATGACTGTCTCGTCCGTTTCTAGAGCTGCCGCCTGCTTTTTTGTGTGCCATTTCTGAACTCCTTATCTTTAGGCACTTTAAACTTTTGCCTACAAAGAATGAATAAACCCGATTACATACGATACCATAATTAAAAATACGTGTACTAAGCTTCGATTTGATCTATTTTGATCGCCGTATATTGCTGCCGGTGGCCTTGCTTGCGTCGATATCTTTTGCGTCGCTTGTATTTGAAAACGATGATTTTTTTCCCTTTGCCCTGTTCAACGATATGTCCCTTTACTGTCACATCGTCGAGAGCCGGCCGGCCGATCCGGATATTTTCGCCGTCTGAAAACATCAACACCCGGTCCAGTGCAATCGGATTATTGAGATCTCCCGGGATTTTTTCGACCCGAATGATATCCCCCTCATGTATTTTATATTGCTTTCCACCGGTTTTAACGATAGCGTACATTTTTTCAACTCCTTCTGGGGCGCCTGAATTCTGCCGCGATTTAATAAATTTTTTATTTTTAGCTAATCCATATGATTTGTCAAGATAAATTTTAGTTTCAATTTTCACATCCCAATTTTGTTCATCACCTAAAAAAAATTCTCGACGTGAACCTCAGGATTGGCATTGCTGAACATTAAGCGTTTGAGAATGGCGCTTCAAGCTGTTGCTTCGCTGTTCCCGAATCGAATGTGTTTGCCCAGGTAGGATCGTAATGGAGTTGACATTGAACGACGATCATGTAAAATCGCTCATCAGCCACAGAATGTTCAAATTAGTAGCGTAGTGATCCGGCTGCTGTGAAGATTTTTGGGCCCTCCGAGAAAAATGGCGAGGCCGCATGTTCTTTTTTTAACGGGAAAACACTCGAATAATAATCGTATAGGGCACAATTGGCAGAACCCATAAAGGAGATAATTTGTTGGAGGCATTCCTTGAGCATACGGTATTGTGTTGGGATCAGAATGCCCACGCATCTTCCAGACACCGTCTCGTCGGTGAAGAGCCTTTATCGATTCGCGTTGAAGGAAAACCTTATGCCGTGGTGATGCGGACACCGGGAGATGAACTGGCACATGCCGCCGGGTTTTGTCTGGCCGAAGGGCTGGTGGATTCACCGGATGATGTGATCACGCTGTCCTGTTGCCACGGTGATGATGCCAATGTGGTCACCGTCACTTTGAAAAAATCAAGACGGGACAAGATTATCGACATTCTGGACCGGCGCGGATTTATCAGCCAGACCAGTTGCGGTATTTGTGGAAAAGAAATCGTAGAAGATCTTCATCAGATCATCCAACCGCTAAAAGACAATACCCGTATGGACGTGGCTGAGGCCCTTAAGTGCCTTGAAAAACTTTCTCAGAACCAGCCTCTGCGGGACAAAACCCGCGCATCTCACGCGGCTGCTCTATATACTTCCGATTTCAAGCTGTTATCCGTGGCTGAGGATGTGGGGCGGCACAACGCACTGGACAAAGCTGTCGGAAAGCTTTTTTTAGATGGCAGGCTTGATAAAGCCGCCTTGTTGACGCTTTCGTCACGCATCAGTTATGAACTGGTGCAAAAAGCGGCACGGGCTCAGATTCCGGTAGTACTGGCATTTTCGCGCCCCACTTCACTGGCCGTGGAGCTGGCGTCGAAATTGAATATGACCCTGGCCTGTCTATCCCATCCCACAGGCCTATATATTTATTGCGGAGAGCACCGGTTAAAATGACAAATACAGATACAAGATTCAATAAAAACACAAAGTCCAAGCACCAAATTTCCATGGATATGAAACAGGAGCTTGTCGAGATTATTTGCAGAAAATCGTTCAAATACACAAAAGAACCGAGCTTTAAGCTTGTTTCAGGCAGAATGAGTCAATTTTATGTGAACTGCAAGCCAACCACATTGAGTCCGAGAGGCATGTTTCTGGTGGGGCATCTGGTATTTGAAAATATCAAGGATTTGAAGCCTGACGGGATCGGCGGGCTGACATTCGGAGCAGATCCCATGGCCATGGCCGTTGCATTTGTTTCAGAACTTAAACACAGCCCCATCAATGCGTTTTCCATACGCAAAACCAAAAAAGACCACGGCATCATCCGGTGGGTTGAAGGTGATGTGGCACCCGGACAGCGGGTGGTGATTATCGACGATGTTGCGACCACCGGCGGATCCACCATCAAAGCCATTGAGCGGGCGGGGTCGGAAGGGCTGGATGTGGTCAAAGCGGTTATCCTGGTCGACCGTCAGGAAGGAGGACTGGAAAATATCCGTAAACATGTCAGAGATGTTTCGGCAGTCATTACCCGGGATGAGCTGATGGGACAATACGGAAAAACGCATTAAACATAAAACGTTTCGGGAATTTTTAATTTATTGAGTCTTGGTTTTATTGCTTTGTACGTGGAATAATGGAATAGTGGGATATTGATTTTTAGAGGAATGTTATCATTTATGATTTTTTTAATGTCCGATTAAGACGGATTTTACC
>JBAUWG010000038.1:0-2505 GCA_049583675.1 Desulfobacterales bacterium
GTGTATACATGCGCATAAATCCACGAGGATCCTGGAAGATCCACCAGGTGGCATAAAATATAACAAGCGTAAATATCAGGTTGACGACAGCAGGAATCGGGCCTTTCCATCGCTTGACAAGTTTACGCTCCTCCAAATAATTTTCCCCGAATCTTTCCATCATAACCTCCTTATATTGAAGTTATAACGCATCTGTTCTTTAACTTTATTTTTATCCTGTATTTTTAAATGGCTCACCACCTCCTTCCTATTTTTGCTGTTTTGCAAGTTTGACCTCATATGACAGTTGATTTATATCCATTGTAGCGGGATCAATTCCTAAACGCATCGCTTCGAAAAAAAGCGATGCTTTATCGGAACTTTCTGAATCCTTGTTGTGATTTTTTTCGTTGGGCGAGGGGGTCTGAATACATTTCCCGACAACATCAAGACAATGCTTTGCAGTCACAATGAAAAATTGCTTCCGTGAATACATAATAACAGTCTCGCTTTTATATGTTTGATTAGAAATGCAAAAGATATGCCATAGAAGGATTTTGAGATGGTATGTAATAATCCTTTAATAAATCAGCCCATTTCTACCAACCCATAAGCTTTGGAATTCGTATGACAAAGAAATTAATGTCGAAATTTTTTACAGGATGTAAAGGGGATCGGATCATTTTTCATCGAGTAAATGGGGCTTTATAATAACTACTTACCTCTTTGTTGCGTTTGCTTAATCATAAAATCGTGTAACGCCTGTTGAAGTGACTCAGCGGCCAGAAAGGCACAATGTTCATTTTCTTCCGGAAGTCCTCCCAATTTTTCCAAAATGATCTTTCCCGTTATTTCAGAAAGTTCATCGGGATTTCTCCCTATGGCCATCTCAGCGGCGTATGATCCGCAAACAACGCTTGGACCACATCCATCTGTTTGAAATGACGCTTTTATAACCCGGTCCTCTTCAAATTTTAAAAAAATCTCAATACTATCGCCACAGGTTCCTTTTACATTTGCATAGCCGTCAGGATCATCCAAGGCCCCCATAAACAGCGGTTCACGCCAGCGTCTGTATACGCTTTCTCCAAAAACTTCTTTTGTTTCTTCAAAAATTTGATCCTGAAGCTGCTGAACAAACTTATCCAAATTTTTTTCCATAATATGCTTTTCCATTTTTAAAATAAGTTCGAATATAATTTTTTCTCATAAGATTTCCGAGGTGTTTTGAAACCTCGTTAATATTCATCCTGAAGGTTTGTTCGATCTGTTTCATGGTGGACGGCCTCCGCTGCAGCATGGCTAAAATGCCATATTCATCGGCTTGAATCTTTTTCGTCGAATGGATATTACATTCCGGTATGATTTCCGCAGGCGGGTCGAATAAACCAGTTAATTCTTTCATACGCTCTACCGGCAAAGCCGTTACAAAATCTTCCGAAGGCGGACGAACCGCCGTATTGAGATGAATTCGATCAGGTTTAACTTCTTTGATGGCGGCGGATATTTTTTCAACATCGGAAGCCATGGCGTTTATTCCCATAACAAGAAAGACTTCTATCCATAGCTGGCCTTTGAATTGAGAACGAAACCGCTTTATGCCCGCTATCAAGCGACTGAACACCAATCCCGTATGAGGACGATTGAGCCATTCAAATGAGGGTTGATTCCAGGCGCCAAAAGATGCCTTTACAATATCCGCCTTGCTTGCCGCTTCACGTACCTCGGCAATATCCAGCAACGTAGCATTGGTTAACTAAACGGTGGAAATCGAATACTGTTTTAAATTTTCGAGCACTTCCCCAAAACCGGTATGCAGCGTCGGTTCTCCGGAACCTGAAAGCGTAACGACATCGGCATCGCCTCCCCTCTCCATCCAACCTTTTATTTCGGAAAGCACTGCACCGGTCGGTATGTATTCTTTTCTTTCAATCGTTTTGCAACGGGTACGACCGAGTTGACAAAATACACAATCCAGGCTGCACGTTTTATAAGGCGTCAAATCCACCCCAAGGGATCGTCCGAATCTTCGAGAAGATACAGGACCGTAAATGTATCCATAATTGTTGTCCATACCCTTTGCCTTTTACATTCCCGGCGTCTTTTGAGTCCGGCCGGCATTCAATACTTGAGGGCAAGATTATATCCCGCGTGGACAGCGCTGAAAATATCCTGGACGTCCCTGGCATCTCCGATGATTTCCATCATGGAGACCGCGTTCGTTATTTGTTCATCAGGTTCCGACACCGATTGCATACCGGACGCCAGGATAACGCTCTGGAAGGGTTCCAGGGACATTTTCTTCCCATCCTTTTCAATCTCAACGCTTTTTTCTCTGAACGCTTTAACCGTCGTATGAGGCATGAGGGTTATGCTGTCCATCCGCTCAATTCGCATTAAGGCCAACTTCCTTGTAATCATTTCCATCATGCTTCCTATGGGGTCGGTCCGCTTTGTGGCAACCACCTCATAACCTTCTTTCCCCAGCTTTTCCGCGATCTCGATTCCGGACCTGCCGGCTCCGAC
>JBAUWG010000039.1:0-3015 GCA_049583675.1 Desulfobacterales bacterium
GGAGAGCGAAGGGCAAGATGGACGATGGACGACCGCTGCGCTAGGACGAGAGACGACGAAGGTCGGAAAGCATAGAGCATGGAGCAGAGGGCATGGAGCAGAAACCATGGGGCGGAGAGCGAAGGGCAAGATGGACGAATAAGAACAGAGGACAGACGACGGAGGACGGAGGTCAGAAATTAGGAAAGAGGATAGGCATTAAGGATTAAGGTTCCAAGGCTCAGCGTTCAAAGACCCAATGGGTCAAAGAAATGATTTGATAGAGATGGTTGTATGATTGATGGGTCAAATGGTTTTTGCCGACCTCTGAACTCTGAACTCTGACCTCTGGCCCCTATGCCCTATGTCTATTTCCTATTTTCTATTTCCTATTTTCCAGATCCGACTTATTGGTTGACAAAGTTATTGAAATACAACATTATTTTCGATCTATTTCATCACTGTCTTGAAAAGGGGTTTCACATGGATCTATGGCAACTCAGCGTATTCTGTAAGGTTATCGAATTAAAAGGTTTTTCAAAGGCCGGAAATGCTGTTCATCTTTCTCAGCCCACCGTCAGCAGCCACATCAAAGATTTGGAGAATCATTTTGAATGCCAACTCATCGACCGCCTTGGCAAAAAAGCGGTCCCCACCAAAGCCGGTGAACTGCTATACCGCTATGCGCACAAGCTTATTGCCTTGCGTGATGAAGCTGAATCTGCAATGGCCGAATTTCACGGGAACATCAAAGGCCGTCTGGTGATCGGCGGCAGCACCATTCCCGGTGAATATATTCTGCCCAAACACATCGGTGCATTTACGGTGGATTACCCCCGGGTTTCCATTTCCCTGAAGATCGGCGACACCGAAAAAATCATCCAGGATGTCCTGTCCGGTTTCCTGGAACTCGCCATTGTCGGCGCTGAAACATCCAACAAAAACATTCATCAGGAAAAATTGATCGAGGATGAAATGAAACTGATCGTCCCCGACGATCACAAGTGGGCCGAAAAAAAATCAGTTAGTCCCGAATTATTGTATAAAGAACCATTTATTCTTCGTGAATCAGGTTCCGGAACGCTGAAATCCATCAAACTCAGCTTTAAGGAGGAAGGCCTCGCTGTTGACGATTTGAGCATTATCGCAGAAATGGGAAGCACGGAAGCGGTTATACAGGGGATAAAAAGCAAAGTCGGGGTCTCGATCCTTTCCACCATCGCCGTTGCGGAAGAGTTAAAAGCAGGAACCTTAAAAGCACTGACCGTTAATAAACTGACTCTAAAGCGGAGTTTTTATCTCATAACGCACAAATACCGGAGTCCGTCGCCATTGTGCAAGGCTTTTATGAGCTTTCTCAAAAAAGAATTTAAGCTGACCTGAACGTTTCAAAACCCATAACGCTGCTTTAAAAGTTTTCGTGTGGTTGCGCTCACATTCTGATATTGCAAATCTTCGGATGAGAGCCATCTCACGTCGGCAGCATCATCTCCGGCCCTGATCTCGCCGCTGATATATTCGGCGGCAAGATCCACGATCACGTAGTGAAATCGAATGCCGCCGTTTTTATCCTGTTCAACCACATCAAAGGTATAAACAGGTTTTCCGGCCCGAATCACGATTCCGGTCTCTTCCAGGATTTCTCTCTGGGCCGCCTCCTGCAGGGTTTCCCCCAACTCAATGCAGCCCCCGGGAATAGCCCACTGGCTCTCAGCCGGCGGTTTTCCCCGCAAGACCAGCAACACCTTGCCCTCTTTGAATACAACAGCACCCACGGCCACCCTGGGGCGGTCCGGATAGCGGCCGCCGTTCATGCTCTTGGTAGAATGATTCATAAAGCGTTCCGCTCTTAGATTGATGATTTATGATTGTTGATTATCGCCTTCGGCGGCGTTAGGTTGGAGGAGCGCTTCGCCTTAGGTTGGAGGCAAGAAAAGTTTTTGCCTTTTGCCTCAAGCGAAGCGATCCTCCAACCTCAAGGGACCGAAGTTCCCGGTCCTCCAACGGTCGCTGGTCTTTCTTCCATCTTCCATCATCCGAGCGAAGCGGTCTTCCCTCGTCCTTCCGCCCTTTTCATACATACCATTGATCGATTTAAATTTAAATACGGAAGCGCATATCGTTTTACGTACACCTCAAATTTATCCGAAGCTACTCCTTGTGCACCGGATCCTTTATTCACCGATGAACCCAGCGTTCGGATTTCATGGTCGGATACAGGGCCTTTCATGGCAATAATGACACCGTCTTTTTTAAGAAAAGGAATGGCCGTCACCGCAAACGTTGTCATTGAAGAAAGCGCCCGGCTGATAATAACGTCGAATTGGCGGGCGGCCTCAGGTTTTTTGGCATAGTCCTCCGCCCTGACATGAAGCGCCCGTATGTTTTCAAGCTCGAGAATACGGATCACATGTTTTAAAAAGTTGATTTTTTTGCGGGAAGCGTCAACCAGAGTGACGGAAACCAACGGCAGGCATAACTTTAGCGGAATTCCGGGAAATCCGCCACCGGATCCGATATCAAGAAGCGACCCTGTGGGAGAAATATCCGGAATCGGTGCGATGGCATCCAAAAAATGTTTGACGGCAACTTCCATGGGATCGGTAATGGCGGTCAGATTGATCTTCTGATTCCATTGAATCAGCTCGAGGGCATGGATGGAAAATTTTTCTAATTTCCCCTGGTCGATTGGAATACCCAGTGTTTGCGCCCCTTCACAGATGATATTCCGCCACTCTTTGGATCCTATTTCCATCATTGAAAAATAAATGACCGCAGATAAACGCAGATGAACGCAAATATTATTAAAAATATTTGTGTCTATCCGTGTTCATCCGTGGTTTCCTCTATTCTCTTTCCTATTTTCTATTTCCTATTTCCCATCCGAAGCCCCGGAGCATTTTTGTTGACCGAGACAATACACGTTGTTATCATACTGTCACTTTGTCGATAAACATATTAAAAGGAGCAGAGCATGAAAATTATACATTATTCGGAAGCAAAACCCAAACATTTCGATGCAGATCAGGTAAAAGG
>JBAUWG010000040.1:0-9034 GCA_049583675.1 Desulfobacterales bacterium
ATTTTTGTTCGAGATCAAGGCATGCGAAAAAAATAACCACAGGCATATCGTTGATATTCCGAGGATTATTTTTTGAGCATAACGCCGAGATCGGGCAAAAAGACCATTTATGGATGGACACTAGTTAAAATCCTGGCCCCTCTTAGATTCCGCTACGCGGGTAAGGACCAGGCTTTGGTTATCCCAAATGGGATTTGAAATTTATTTGTAATTTGGTGCTTGGAATTTGTGATTTCAGACACAAAACTTAAAACCAGAGCCATTTATCTCTAACCTCGCTCAGAGGACCAGATTTTCAATGCAAAAATAAATTGGAGACGATAAGTAAAGATGACTCGATTGAACATTCCGGATGTGGATTATATGGTTTCCGGGCATGTGGGATGTCCCGGATGCGGCGCCACCATCGCCATGAAATTTGCGTTGAAAGCGATGGGTGAAAAAACCATGGTGGTGATCCCGGCGTGCTGCTGGGGCGTCATTGCAGGACCTTATCCCCAATCATCTCTTAAGGTGCCGATTCTTCAGACCGCCTTTGCAACCGCAGGTGCGACCGCTAGCGGTTTGAGGGCGGCGCTGGATATGAAGGGAGATTCCGAAACAACGGTCATGGCATGGGCCGGCGACGGCGGAACTTTTGATATCGGGATACAGGCCTTAAGCGGCGCCGTGGAACGCAACGAAGATTTCATTTACGTATGTTACGACAACGAGGCCTATATGAATACCGGGGTGCAGCGCAGTTCCGCCACGCCTTTCGGCACGCGCACGACCACGACACCGGGGAAGGGGGGGAAAAAAAGCCGGAAGAAAAACATGGTTGAAATCCTTGCCGCCCACCGGATTCCTTACGCGGCCACCGCCAGTATCGCCTTTCCGGAAGACATGATCCGAAAGTTTGATAAGGCCCGACGCATGAAAGGCGGAACCAGATTTATCCATGTATTCGCCACCTGTCCCACGGGGTGGCGCATCCCATCGGAAATGTCCGTCAAAATCGCCCGGCTTGCGGTCCAATCCAATGTCTTCCCGTTGTATGAAGTTGAAGACGGTGTACAATATACAATCAATGTCAAGGGGGACCGACCGGTAACGGACTATTTGAAGATCCAAGGCCGCTTTAAACATTTAGCCGATGAAGATTTTGAAAAGATCCAACGTGTGGTGGACAAAGATTGGGAGCTTTTGCTGCGCAAAACATCCCGTTTTGACAGGCTGACTTGAAAATGTATAAATTTTTTTTCGGCTTCAGGGAAAACCCGTTCAAACTCGTTCCGAATCCCACCTATCTCTTCTTGAGCAAAAGTCATGAAGAAGCGCTCGCCCACCTGACTTACGCCGTTGCCCAGGGAGAAGGGTTCATGGAAATCACCGGCGAAGTCGGGACCGGCAAGACAACCCTGTGCCGGGCCTTTCTCGAAAACCTGGACCATCATACTACGGCGGCCTATATTTTTAACCCGAATCTCAACTCTTTACAGCTCTTAAAAGCCATTAACGATGAATTCGGAATCTCATCGAATGCAGATAATATCAAAGACCTGATCGATACGCTGAATTCATTTCTCATTGAGCAAAAAACAAAAGGCAAACATACGATCCTTTTGATCGACGAGGCTCAGAATCTGACAAATGAAGTCCTGGAGCAGTTGCGTTTACTGTCCAACCTTGAAACCACAAGGGACAAGCTGTTACACATTATCCTGGTCGGACAGCCGGAACTCGAAGAAAAACTTAGTTCTTACGAACTCAGACAACTGGAACAAAGAATCGCTTTAAGCTGCCGGTTGATCCCTTTGAACTTCAAAGAGGTTCAAAATTATATTCAGCATCGAATTCACATCGCTTCCGAAAAACCAGGCATCAGTTTCGATTCAGGGGCCTACCGATCTATTTATAAATACTCCCGGGGTGTGCCCCGGCTCATCAATATTGTCTGCGACCGGGCGCTTCTAACTGCTTTCGGCATAGATCAGCAAAAAATTACAAAAGACATCGTCGAGACAGCCATCAAGGAACTGACGGATAGAGAAAAGGTGGGGGGTAAACGCTTCGGGAAATGGAATAAGGCGATTCTTCCCTTTTTTATCCTGTCTGTGATATTCGTGTTACTGATTTCTTACCACTCCGGATTCTTTGGAAAACATGCCATGTTGAATGTATCGGAAGTCAAAAAGCCGGTCGCCGAATCTTCCGGTCACGCATCATATCCGGTTTCCGGCAATACTCTCTCCAAGTTGAACAAACCGGTTCCGGCCGATACTGTTTCCAATTTGAATAAACCCGTTCCGGTTGATATTCATCCCGACTCGAAAAAGCAGGTTTCCGGCAACACGTTGCCGGATCCCCAAACAACTATGCCGGCCGCGGCGCCTCCTTTTCCAATAGAAAATGAAAAAGATAAGATAAAAACAACTGCGGTTGCAGCAAAACCTCATCCGCAACCGGTCCGTAATTTGGAAAACATTCTTAAAACAATCAACCGGATTTCTTCAAGACATGCGGCCCTTAAAATTGCACTAAAACTATGGGATCTTGAACCTGAAATAAAACCGGCCCTTGATGCCATTGACGACGACAGGCAATACTTTCTCAGGGCTGCCCAGGAAAGCGGTCTTCTGATGCGCCGGATCCAAGGGAGTTTAAATGCAGTAAAAAAATTAAATCTTCCGGCGATCCTATCCATGGATTCGGGAAAAGACAACCGTCCTCGATATCTTGTACTGATCAAAACAGATGTTCAACAGATTACCTTAAGAGGCGGAAAGCAGGATATTTCAATAGAACTGACACCGGCCGAGCTTGAATCCCATTGGTCGGGCACTGCGTATATTCCGTGGAAAAATTTTTTCTCGATAACCGGTACCATACCCATTGATGCTTCGAAGGATTCCATACTCACGCTCAAGAAGCTCTTACGGGATATCGGATTCAAGAAGGTGGAACTCACCCCGGTGTATGATGATCAAACCCGGGAAGCGGTGGAAAAAATCCAGAGAAAATATGGTTTGCGTGTTGACGGTGCAGTAGGGTCTACAACCAAAATCGCCCTATATAACGAGAAAAAATTTCCAAAGTGTCCCTATATTCTCGGCGTTACCCGCCCGGTGGTTGGATTAAAAAAATAAGAAATAGGAATGTGGCGTTGGAAAATAGACCACCGCATCGGGTAAAAATTTGAGATTTACCCACCGGGGACGGGTTATAGGCGCTTAAATGGCGGTATCAAATTGAGTTCAATATTAACAGCGTTAAAAAAGCTTGAAAAACAAGCTAAAAACAAAAGCCCGGTTCGGTTCCGGCAGAAAAAACATAAAGAGCAAAGCCTTCAACCACAGCGGATGAGGGATAATTTGCGTGTAAACAAACGCTTTCTCATTATTTTGGCCGGACTTGTTTTCGTCGGCGCCGCGGGGATAGCACTCAACCAAAAAATCCGTTACCATCATCGGAAAGTGGCCGCTAAAAGAACGATTGCCGCAAAGACGATGGTTACCGCAAAAAAAGAAACCCGGACCCAAAGGCCCGCCCGTCTTTTGGATCAGAAACCGGTATTATCGACCGGGATTGAAAAAAAACCGCTTTCCCCCAAAAAATTAAAAGAACCGGACCGCATGAGAAAAGAAACTAAGATGCCCCCCGCGCCTGTTGATACATCACATGCAGCGCCACTGGTTGACCTTAATCGAAAAGCAGCGCCGCCGAAACACCCTGAAAAAGGGACCATCGCGGCAAAAGGCGTCGAACAGCACGAACCGAAGGCAAAACCCGAGCAATTTGCAGGGGTTTCGATCAAGCAAACCAATGACACCAAAATCGAAATTCAAGCCATTGCCTGGTCTAAAGATCCCAAAGGCCGTCTGGCGGTGATTAACGGCCTTATTCTGAGGGAAGGAGAATCTATTGACAATATCATGGTAGTGCATATAGGAAAGGATATGGTTGTTTTTAAGAAAGACCGGGAAGAATGGAAGCAGTTGTTTGGGTTTTAATGAATACTAAAAAGGAGACTTTGATGAGCAACGAACAATTTTTCTTTACTTCGGAATCGGTAACCGAGGGCCATCCGGATAAAGTTGCCGACGCGATATCGGATTCCATACTTGACGCGATTATTGAAAAGGATAAAAAGTGCCGGGTTGCTTGTGAAACGCTGGTCACAACCGGTCTGGCTTTTATCGCCGGTGAAATTACCACCGATTGTTATGTGGATATGCCTGAAATTGTCAGAAACACCATTCGTAACATCGGATACCATTCTTCCAAGATGGGCTTTGACTGGCAGACCTGCTCGGTAATTACCAGTATTGATCATCAATCCCCGGATATTGCTCAAGGGGTCAATGTGGGCGAGGGTCTTTTCAAAGATCAGGGAGCCGGCGACCAGGGGCTGATGTTTGGATTTGCCACGGATGAAACACCCGAACTTATGCCGATGCCCATCTTATATGCCCACAGGCTTTGCCAGCGCCTTGCAGCGGTTCGAAAAAACGGCGCTCTTGATTTTTTGAGGCCGGACGGGAAATCCCAGGTCACTATCGAATATGAAAACGGCACACCCAAACGCGTCGATACTATCGTCATCGCCGCCCAGCACAAACCGGATATTTCTTACGAAGAGTTGCAGGAGGCGATTATCGAAGAAGTCATCAAAAAAGTGATCCCTAAAAAATTCACGGACGGCGACACCCGGTATTTCATCAATGCCACAGGCAAGTTCGTTATCGGCGGTCCCATGGGAGATTGCGGATTGACGGGTCGAAAGATCATTGTCGACACTTACGGCGGCCAAGGAAGCCACGGCGGCGGATGCTTTTCCGGCAAAGATCCTTCCAAGGTCGATCGCAGCGCTTCGTACATGGCCCGTCATATCGCAAAAAATATCGTCGCCGCCGGCCTTGCAAAAAAATGTGAAATACAGATCGCCTATGCCATCGGCATCGCCCAACCGGTTTCAATCATGATCGATCTCATGGGCACCGGCGTCATACCCAAAAATCGCGTTAAAGAAATCGTCCTGGAGGTATTTGATTTACGGCCGGGCGCCATCATCGAATATCTTGATCTTTTGCGTCCCATCTATCGAAAAACTGCGGCTTACGGCCATTTTGGGAGAAACGAACCTGAATTTAGCTGGGAAAAAACAAACATGGTGGACATTATAAAGGATAAAGCCGGGCTATAGTCGGGATTGATGACGGTCGATTGATTTTTCACGGGGGACGAATAACGAAAACCAAAATATCATAGCACTTCAAAGATATTGTTAATTTTATCATTTTAAAAATTTGAAACGCTCAGCTTAGGAAAGATTGGAAAGGAGAAAATTATTTAATGGATTATGATGTAAAAGACCTGAAACTGGCAAAGGACGGCTTGCTCCGGATCGAATGGGCCAACCAGAGTATGCAGGTACTCAATACCATCAAGACAAGGTTTGCAAAAGAAAAACCTTTAAAAGGCATTCGCATCGCCGCCTGCCTTCATGTCACCACGGAAACCGCTTCCCTGATGCAAACATTAAAGACCGGAGGCGCCGTCATCACCCTTTGTGCGTCCAACCCGTTGAGCACTCAGGACGATGTGGCAGCGTCACTGGTAAAGCACGATAAAATATCTGTTTTTGCCATTAAAGGCGAAGACCACAAAACATATTACAAGCACATCCATTCCGCCCTGGATCTCAATCCGTATTACACAATGGATGACGGCGCCGATCTGGTTTCCACCATTCATTCCGAACGCTCGGAGCTGATTGAAAATGTACGGGGCGGCACCGAAGAGACGACCACCGGCATCATTCGACTTAAAAGCATGGCTGCAAACGGTGTCCTGCAATACCCCATCATCGCAGTAAACGACGCCAAGACCAAACATTTTTTCGATAACCGTTACGGTACCGGCCAAAGCACGATGGACGGCATTATCCGGGCCACAAACCGTCTCATTGCGGGATCTAATTTCGTTGTTTGCGGGTATGGATGGTGCGGTAGAGGACTTGCGCTGAGGGCGCGCGGTATGGGGGCCAATGTCATCGTCACCGAAGTCGATCCCACCGTTGCCTTGGAAGCGGTCATGGACGGATTCAGCGTGATGCCCATTCGTCAGGCTGCAAAGATCGGCGATTTTTTCTGCACGGTTACAGGCAATATTAACGTGATACGGAAAGAACACTTCAAGATCATGAAAGACGGCGCCATTGTCGCCAATTCCGGTCATTTCAATGTGGAACTCGATCTGAACGGGCTTGAATCCATCACTAAATCCAGTCGGACCATCCGGCCTTTCGTTAAAGAGCATGTGCTCGAAAAAGGCCAACGCATTAATGTGTTGGCTGACGGTAGACTGATCAATCTTGCATCAGCCGAGGGACATCCGTCGAGCGTGATGGATATGAGTTTCGCCAATCAGTCTTTAAGTATCGAATATATGGTGAAAAACAAAAAGAAGCTTGAAAATCAAGTCTATCCCGTACCCGAAGAGATTGACAAGGCCATCGCCAAAGAGAAGCTGACGTCCATGAAAATAACCATCGACTCGCTAACGCCTGAACAGAAGAAATATTTGGCATCCTGGAGTATTGGAACATGATCCTTAAAATTTAGGGTCTCGTATTTTAGTAAAGGCTGGAAGGTGAGAAGACCAGAAGTTTGGAGATGACGGGGATGGCCGATCCTTGGTCGCCCACGGCGCCGCCAAAGAGGAGTGAACTGCTCACATTCTAACCTTCTTAATTTCTTTAAAAACAGGGATTTTCAACCTGAAACCTTGAACAGTGGTTCAATGCCGGCGCTAGTCTTTGTGCGTTTTCTTAAGCAGGTCCACCGCTTTTTTGAGATACACGGCGGAAGTCTCATCGTCGCCTTTTAATCCATATACGAGACTGAGCCCCACATAAGCCGATGAATAGTTCGGATCAAGCTCCTTGGCCCGGTTGAACTCACGAAGTGCATCATCAATTTTCCCTGAGTTTAGCAGTGTGTTGCCGTTGTTTACATGATGAACAGGCGTGTCCAGCCATGAATTTGTTCCCATGGGCGTTGTCGCGCATGCAAACAGCAAAAACACGCAAAAACCTGCAAGAAAGAAGTATTGTTTCCCAAAACTCATGATTCCTCCTGTTAATGCCCCGTCTTTCATGAACTTGATTGGAAAGGATCAGTCAATGACAATCACAACACGGCATTTTTTCAAAAAGCTGAGGCTATCCGAAGTGCTTCTAAGCTTTGAAGCATCTGCATTGCTGATAACAATCTCGGAATGACCCGAGCCCACCACCTTCAAACCTTTTACCACCAGGGGATGATCTGAAACTCTCCGGTTATGAAGTATTTCTTCAAGATCCTTCCCATATCCGCTCATCCCTTGTTGTACGGCATACTCCCGACTGACAAATGCAGATCCATATACTTCCTGGTGGTTTTCATCGATTATTTTGGGAACCATTGCCGGTCTGATGTCCAGTCCTCTGGCATCGATCACCAGTCCTGTATATGTCTGCTGGGATGTCTTATTCATGGTCACGGGCGTGATCGAATCCAGCGGCTTGATGTCTTTTGGCAGCACCAGCTGGGCAAATCCGCCTCGAAGGTTCATTTCCATTCCTATTTTTACGGTTCCGTCCGTTAAATATTCTTTTCTGACCACTTTCGCATTGTTAGCCATGCTCTCTATTTTAGTAAGAATTGCATCGTCTCTCAGTGCAGTGGTCCCCACAACGGTGGTGTCGTCAATCCGGACCTCTTTAGCAATTTCAAAGATTTTACGGGAGGCATCCAACTCTGCATTTATTAATGCCACTTTTCGAAAATTTATATCTTCGGACACTTCTTTAGGAGGGATACCGGTTCCTTTTGCCTGAATAACGCCTCGGGTCCAATTAATACTCCCCTTTTCTTTTTGTTCAACCACGTTTTGAGAATTGTCCGCGTATCCAAAAACAGCAATGGTGGTCAACAACACCAACATCATGGCAGAAAAGGTCTTTGTTCTCATGAGATCTCCTCGAAATATTTTATGATTAACGACATCGCTTCCTTTTCCGTCGATATCCGCTTGATGGATTCACGAAATTTGCCGGCAAAACGCAATCCTTTGACGAACCATCCCAGATGACTGCGCATCATCCGGCTCCCGCGCTGTTCCCCGAAGCATTCTATTGAAGTTGTAAGATATTTCTTCATCACGTCAAACCGTTCGGAAAGACTTGGAGAAACCTTTCCTCTGCCCTTCATCAGAGACAGCGCCTGAGAAAATATCCATGGATTTCCGATGGCCGCCCTGCCGATCATGATCCCATCGCTGTTGGTTTCTTTTTTCATGACAAGTGCATCTTCCGGTGTCACGATATCTCCATTCCCGATCACGGGAATGGAGATATTTTTTTTTACGGCAGCGATGAGCGACCAGTCGGCTTTACCTCCGAATCCTTGCGTGGCCAGCCGCGGATGCACTGTAATGCCGTTGACCCCCGCCGCTTCGGCAATTTCGGCAATTTTGAAAGCCTCGCTGCCGGATTTATCCCATCCGGTCCTCATTTTAACGGTCAACGGAATGCTTATGGATTTTCGGACAGCCATAAGAATCTTTTCAACCTTCCCGGGCGTTTTCATTAAAGCCACCCCTGATCCAGTTTTCAAGACCTTTTTTACGGCACAGCCTATATTGATATCTAAAATGTCGGCACCCGATGCCTCAACCAGGGCAGCCGCCTCAGCCATTAAGCAAGGATCCGAACCAAATATCTGGACCGATAACGGTTTTTCCTCGATCCTGCTTCTCAGCAATTCTTGGGTTTTGTCGGACCTGTAAGCCAATCCGTTGGCGCTGATCATTTCCGAACAGACCAGTCCGCATCCCGAAGCCTTGGCCAGCAGCCGAAACGGCAATGTGGTAATTCCGGCAAGCGGTGCCAAAACCATCATATTATTAAGAACGACCGAACCGATTTTCATAAAAAACTCGATGGAATTTATGATGGATGATTATTGATTTTAAATTTCACCCTTCCGGGTTAAATCCACATTTTAGTCTT
>JBAUWG010000041.1:0-2207 GCA_049583675.1 Desulfobacterales bacterium
GATTCAAATCTGATAGACAATCTGCTGGTTTGTCAAAACTGCGGGGGGAAATTGAGATTGGTGGGAAAAGTAGGGAACGAACACCTTTATCGCCTCAAATGATTAACGATTCCTGAACATCCGGTACCTTTCAAGGAGGAGGAGACTAAAATGAAACAAAACCGGACAGACGCATTACAAAAAGTCGCGCTTATTTCCGCACCATGGCCGCTTTTCAGCAGACCCTCGATTCAAATCGGTACCTTGAAAGCGCATCTAAAGCGACAGTTTCCGGACCTGAAAGTCGATGCGCATCACTTTTATCTGGAAGTTGCCGAAGCCTTGGGGTACCGCCGCTATCAAGTCGTCTCCGAGCGAACATGGCTGGCTGAAACCATCTATGCAGCCTTGTTGTATCCTGAATGTTCGGAACGCGCTGAATATCTGTTTCAAAAAGAAATCAAAGGCAAACCTCATCTTAAAAAGACTGATTTTAAACCTCTGGCAAGAAAGGTTTGCGAAATATCAGAAGCCTTCATTCGCCGAATCCGCTGGGAAGAGTATGGGCTGATTGGCTTTTCCATTTGTTTTTGCCAATTGACCTCATCGCTCTTTTTTATTCGGAAGTTAAAAGAGCGATTTCCGGGCCTTTTCATTGTTGTGGGAGGATCCATGTTCTCGGGCTGCGCCCCAGGGGATATTTTTAACGTATTTCCGGAAATCGATATCCTGGTCAACGGAGAGGGTGAGATTGCCCTGAGTCGTTTGGTTTCTTGTCTGAAAGAATGCCGGGACAAAAAAATGATGCCGTCTTTCGAGGGAATTCTCACGGCGGAAACCGATGGGAAAGCGACAGCGCTTTCCTTTTGTCAGATGAAAGATCTGTCTCACCTGTTTCCGCCGGATTACAGCGACTACTTTGATCGGATGCGATCATTTGATGCTGCAAAACGCTTTTTCCCCACACTTCCAATGGAAATATCCAGGGGATGTTGGTGGCAGCGCAGACGACCGGGCGAAAAATTTAAAGGGTGCGCGTTTTGCAATCTCAATATTCAATGGGACGGTTACCGTACAAAAACCTCTGAACAGGTGATTTCGGAGATTGATTATCTGACCAAAACATACAAAACACTCTCCGTGGCGTTTACGGATAACCTGCTGCCTTTAAAAACATCCCGGAGTGTTTTCAAACGGATCAACACGTTGAAAAAAGACCTTAGCCTGTTTGGAGAGATTCGTGCCACGACGCCGGAAGAAGATTTGCACCACATGAAAGCTGCCGGCATGCAGGAGGTGCAAATCGGCATAGAAGCGTTAAGCACTCGTCTTTTGAAGAAGCTGAAAAAGGGGACCACGGCCATTCAGAATATCGAGATCATGAAGCATTGTGAAATGCTGGGGATTCGCAATGCTTCGAACCTCATTGTCTATTTCCCGGGCAGTGATCCGGATGATGCGGCCGAGACACTTCGAAATCTTGAATTTGTCTATCCGTTTCGACCGCTCCGAGTGGTACATTTTTGGCTCGGATTGGGGAGTGCCGTATGGCAGGAACCGGATACTTTCGGTATCAAAGCAATATTCAACCATCCCAATTATCAAAGTCTTTTTCCGCCGGATGTTGTTCGATCCATGCAGTTTATCATTCAGGCCTATCGTGGAGATCTCGGATACCAGAAAAGACTATGGGCGCCGGTTAAAAGAAAGTTGAAAGCCTGGAAAAAGACCTATGCCAAACTCCGCCAGGGAGAAAAACATGAGAACATTCTAACCTTTGGAGACGGCAGAGATTTTTTGATCATCCGCCAGAAAAGAATCGATGGCGAACCGATGACTCACCGGTTGGAGGGGACCAGCCGGGCCATCTATCTTTTCTGTCAAAAGCATAGAACGATAAAGCGTATCGTCAACCGCTTTGCTTCAATGCCGGGCGACAGGATCGAGCTGTTTTTAAAGATGATGACGGAAAAAAAGCTGATGTTCAGAGAAGAGGATCGATATCTGAGCTTGGCGGTTCCCGAAATACCGCATGGCAAGCGCCTGGACTTTTGACAACTGGCTGATTCGGCAAGGTTAAAATTTAGGTTAAAAAATCAATCACGAAAACACGAAAGGACGAAAGCACGAAATCATTGAGTCCTCGGTGTGTTTTTTTCTAAACCCTTAATAAAAGCGGAATGGATAATCTTTTTTTTTAAATCGGATGCTGTTTGAGTGGCGTAGGG
>JBAUWG010000042.1:0-4791 GCA_049583675.1 Desulfobacterales bacterium
GTATATAAAGTTCCGTTTCTTTTACTCGCTAATATGTAAACATAAAACTGTTTATCCATTTACGATTTTCCCGGATACCCGCTCCCCGATCAGGTCGCTGGTATACTCCGCGGGAACGGATGGCTTCTCAGTTTCTTTTATCGATTGACGGCGAAAAGAAAGTCAACAGACCAAAGTCAGCTTAGAATCGAAAGGTTGCCGCCCTGTTTTTTGACCACGAGCCTTTTCAAAGGCCGATTCGCCGGCCCTTTGACGACGTCGCCGCCGGTGGTAAACGTACTGCCGTGGCAGGGGCAGACAAATCCTTTGGCCGTCGCATTTACCGTACAGCCGAGATGGGTACAGGTGAGGTCGAGCGCGTAAATCTCTTGATTCTTTCTTATCACGGCAATCTTTTTTTGTCCAAAAATCAAGGCGCCGTCGCCCGGAACACGCGCTTTTTTTATTCGTAACAGCACCTTTCGATGTTTAATTCCGGGAATCAGAAATCTTCCGATCAGCGGCAGAGAAACCAATGACAGAATCAAAGTTTTGATCAATTTGCGACGGCTTTTATGAATCGTTTCCATTTTTTGACATAAGCTTGTTTGAATTCAGGGGATTTTTTCGACATGTTTTTAAAGCGCGCCGGCGTCATAAACGATCCGTTGGCGATGGTTTGCCCCTTTTGAGACCAGAATGATTCCAGTGACATGCCGTTTTTTTGAAGCTGATAAATACGATCTTCCTTTTTTCCCAGCAGAAATCGTTCGGGATGGTTGTGGCATTTGTCGCACATAACCGTTCCTCTGCGGATGGTATGCGGAAAGAAAGCCTTCCACTGGGCTGCGAGAAGCCGGTTTTCTTTCCCCACCGGCTTGTTGTTTACGATATCGGTAAAATAAACGATGAATTCCGGTCGGATGGGGCTGATTTTTCCGCGCTGATCAACACCTAATGGCGGCGAATCCTGTTTTTTTAAAAAACCGCTCTTGACATAATTCTTTGCACCCCACGGCCGTAGCCGAAAATAGCGTTGATTGGAACTGTTCTTGAACCGGATAAAAAAGGTGCCGTACTCCTGGGCGGCCCACGAACTATGACAGGCATAGCACTCGAGATTTTTTTGGTGCGCGCCGATGCGGTGTTCAATAACCGCCGGGTCTGCTTTATGACAGTCGACACAGGTTTTGGAGGATTTTTTCCCGGCCATCAGGCTCTTCATGGAATGACAGTCGCCGCAGTCCATGCCGGCCCGGGCATGGACATCCGGCAGCATCTCGAGAAACGTTTCTCCCTTGATGGTTTTACCCCGCTGATACCGCATGTTGTCTTCACGGGGTGCTCTTCCGTAAAACTCCCATCCCGTGAAATATCCTTTATGGCAATCGAGACATTGACCCGATGTCGGGCGCGTGAGAACGTCCCCATTCCTCTTATGGCAGTCTTCACAGGTTTTAACATGGCATGACTTACAATTTTCTTTAAAAAACTCAGGGTCTTGTTTTCCAAGGGTTTTTTGAACAAAAGCCTTTTCGATGGTTCGTGTGCTCATCATTTGATCGAAGATAATGTTATATTTTGACTTTGGTATATCCTTGATTGGAAATGCGACTTTTTTTCGTCCAGGGATTAAACGACGGGTAGATGTACGCTTAAGTAAGTGTGGCATCTCAAGTTTTGACCGGCCAAGGCATACATTGAGCATCAGGGGGTCAAGCGGTTTTTGATAAATCGGATCTTTGGGATCATCATGGCACGCAAGACACTGGTTCACAGCAAAAATCCTTTTTATTTCCGAAGTGTTCAGAGGTCGTGAATTTTTTCGGGTAATGGCGGAAAAGGCGCTGACCTTGCCGTTTTTCATCACCACGTACCCATCTAAAGGCGCTTCTTTGGATTTTTCGCTTAACATGGTGGCCCGGATACTGCCCCCTTTGATTACATGTTGTCCGAAACCTAAATATATCGGATCTGCGTGGCATTGGGAGCAACCGATCGCGGTTATCCCGGTATTGTGAGAGTAAAACGGCGAGAAGCGCAACTGATGCTTTCCCTTATATTTTGCCACATAGTCGGATTTTGTTGTCCTTCCGTATGGATCGATCACCGTCACAAAAGTCTGGCTCCCCGGCACTACCGGAGAAATTTTACCGGCTTGGTCAAGGGCCAGTGAAAGCGGATAAAGCTTGCGCCAGTCCTCGGTTTCGCTGAACTTTCCTTTTGTTTTTCGGTTTTTGATATAATCCATTCCCAACCGGGTTTGATCATACCGGGTGTGGCAGCCGTAACATTGGGGAACGGCCCGGGAATGACAGGTATAACATTCCAGGCGCGCATGTCCGGCAATGGTATGTTCCGGTGTTCCGGTAATCACCGGGCTTTGATACAGCTTCCCGCTGCGTTTGCCGAGCAAATAAACCTGATTGGATTGAAAAAACACGTTGGAATATTTGCGACCCTTTCGGGTGACCATCATTTTCATGCCCGGACGCATTTTTATCGCATAGCTTCCGGATTCCCGGACGGCTTCATCGTTTTCGCGAACGATCGTCTGAAACACCGGGCGTTTCGTACCGCTGCCGTGGCAATCTTCGCACGCTGTTTCCGTCTGACGATACGCGTTTTCATAGGCATAACCGTCACCCATGGTGTCTCTGGACGTATGGCAGTCAATACAGTCCATTCCCTTGGTAAAATGGACGTCTCCGGTAATGTAAGTGATATTGCGAGCACCGCTGAATACTTTGGGACCCGGCAACCCGTTTCGGGTCGGCACCAAACTCGTATTATCTTCGGAAAGCCCCTGATAGGTAAACGCCATACGGCTGCTTCGGTTGTGACAGCGCAAGCAGACATCATTTCCGGGCAGGGCGGCCAGTCGGTGGGTCTCTGAATAGGGCCACTTGTCTTTCATGTTCAGGTCATCTCCCCGGTAAACGGCGGTTTTGTCGTATGGGAAATGGCAGGCCGCACACCCGGAGGCGTGGCTTGTGGCATATTTTTCATTGGCTGCGATACCGACATGACACAGTGAGCAGAATTTTCGATACAGCTCGCCGGCGAGATTGTTCAATCCGGCAACACCATGCAGTTCAAGTGCCACACCTTTTGCCGAAAAGACTTTTTCCGGTCTTGCAGCGTAAAGCTTGCCATCCTCTCCTTCCCAGGTTCTCTGGATGTTTTTGATCATCCCGGTATTGGTGAACATAATATTGGCACGGACTCGATTCAACTGATAGGGATGACACCGGCCGCAGGTTTGTGCCCAGAATTTTGGCCTCGACGGATTTATAGGGCCGAACATGGTTTGGTGGGAGACGCTTTTATCTTCGGATTTTGAATCGCCGCCGTGACAGTCAATGCAGATGGGGTGGGTGGCGGAAGCCGGTTCCAGTCCTCGGTGACAGGAAACGCAGGTGGATTGGTTCCGTAAACCGGTATTGCATGCGATGAGAGCGCATGCAATACCGATTAAAATAAATATGATAAATGATCGGGGCATCAATGGACCGGATTTCGGATCATGAAGTATTTCGGACAAATATCTTTTAATGGTCATTTTTTCTTTTTATATCTATCGACCCATTTACCGATAACAAACCATACCAGATAAACCATCAGCATGGACAGCACAAACCAAAAAACCGCACCGATTTTAACCACGTTTCCATTAAAGCTAACAAATTTCAGTATATAATCCCGCCCGAAATTTTCAAGCAGGTTCTTTGGCTTATAAGTCTCGTTGACATAGGCGAGCATGATGAGAATGGGCAGATATTTGGTGGGGATGCTGTTTAAAAGACCTTCGAAAAAATAGTCATAGTACACCTGATTGAGCCGGCCCTGGTCGATATTTTTGGCCAGCGCTTTACCTTTTTCGGGATCTTCACAGGTAAGTGCTTCTTTTCGGAGCTCGTAAAGGGTTTGAAACTCTTTTTGCAGCTTAAGATATCGTTTTGTTTTATAGATCCGGCTTAAAAATTTGGTGAGAGCAATCGTCAAAACGACGATTACCGATATCGCCGCCGCCGGTCCCAAGAGATTCAGCGGGCCGAATACAAAATTGAGACCTTTGATGGCGGCATGGACAAGAACCAGTATTTTCAGCCATAAAATATCAAAAACATCATCCATAAAAAGTAAAAGTGACTAAAGTTAAAAGTGATCTAAAGTGAGCTAAAATCAGGGAAAGTCCCACCGATACAATGCATTTAATATTTTAACTGATAGCATCCCCTGACTTTGGTCACTTTAGATCACTTTAGGCACTTGCACCTAATTTTTTAAATTCTTTCTAACGCCATCCAGTTCTATTATCGACCAAGGTGCTGGAAAAAGAATAAATTATTATATCCAGATCTCGATTTTGAAAAACCTGAAGAACAGAAAGAACAGGGTGACCGCCAGAATGATCTTCAGCGTCTTTTCGCTGAATAGTTTCTGCGCACGGCTTCCCAGCATGCCGCCCACGAATCCGCCGATGATGATGGAAATCATCAGCCACAAATCCGGATAATAGTCGTTCAACAGATACCCGATAAAAGATCCGATACTGCTGAAACAGGTCCCGATCAGGGAAATCGGCACCGCAATATACATGGGAAGGGCGCCCAGGGTGGTCATGGCCGGCACCAGCAAAAATCCGCCGCCGATGCCGAAACTTCTGGAAACCACACCGATGCCGAGGCCCAAAAGGCCGAACAGCAGGGGATTGATGGTAAACTCTTCGCCCCAGAATTTGAAACGATAATCGGTTAGCCCGGTTTTAACCGGCTCGATCCGTCCCATTTCCACGGAAGTCCCTTCAGC
>JBAUWG010000043.1:0-7946 GCA_049583675.1 Desulfobacterales bacterium
ATAAGCGCCATCGGCCGCCTGAACAAGGTTTCACAGCCGGTTTCATTGACCTTCACGGTGGTTCCAAAACACGTGGCATGGCGGGTGTCACTGTCCATCGATATCATGTGGAGAAAGAACACGTTGCTGTCGAACCCTTGTTTTTATCAATTCCTTATAGAAATTAAAAATTTCCAGGTTCGGGCTTTCCCAATTCATGGGCTGCCGGGCCTCTAGGTCCGAGTCAGGCCGGTTGACTGCCACAGGGTTTTGGTGGGTCATCCCGGTCTCCGTTCCATAGTAGATGATCACCGGTTGATCGAATCGAAACTGGATTGCGGCTGCGGCCTTGAGTTTTTCGATATCGTTATGGCATTCAAATAAAAAGCGGTTCATGTCGTGATTGTCCAGAAAGGTGGCCAGAAAATAATTTCCGGGGTACGCTGAAAAATGGCGCTCCAAGGCGGATTCGAGGACCCGCGTTTGTCCG
The DNA here is from genome assembly GCA_049583675.1 of Desulfobacterales bacterium. GTDB lineage: Bacteria > Desulfobacterota > Desulfobacteria > Desulfobacterales > UBA11574 > UBA11574. Next base: position 470 of record JBAUWG010000043.1, read on the forward strand.
AGTGCCGGGCTGTGGGCAATGTACATGGCCACAAGCTCCCTGAATCTGAAATCCAGGACCCCGTCCAGTTCCCCAAAATATTCTTTCTGAACGCTGTCCTGGGACAACCTGAACAACCACCGGAGATATTTGTTATTTAGTTCTATTGTTTTCAAATGTTTAAATCGTATTCCTTCAAGCCATGCTTCACCGATAAGAACGGCCTGGGGAAAGTTTGTTTTGATTTCTTTTCTGAAATATTTCCAAAAGGAGTGCTTCGGGCCCATCACATGGTCGAGTCTGAAACCGTCAATGCCCATGGAAAGCCAGTATTTTGCGGCGTCGACAATATGATCCCTTGTTTCAGAATTATCGAGATTGAGTTTCGGCAAGGCCTCGACGTCTAAAAAACATACGTAATCGTTCGGCCACTGAAGAAACGTAAACCAGTTAAAGAAGTGGCTGTTTTTATTTTTTTGCGCTTCGAGGAAAAACGGGTGATGCTTCGAGCAGTGGTTCGGTACAAAGTCGGCGATGATCCGAATACCGCGGTCGCGGGCACCTTTGATGAGTTCTTCCAAATCTTCGCGCCGGCCGAAGTTGGGCTCGACCTTCATAAAATCCGTGACATGATAGCCATGGTAAGCGCGGGTCTCGTAAAAAGGGGACAGCCAGAGGGTATTAATCCCCAGCTCTTTCAAGTAGCCAAGCTTTTGGGTGATGCCTTTTAGATTTCCGCCCAGAAACCCGGATTGGTTCCAGTCCCCGGATCCGAAACCGGCGAACCGGTCGATCACAATATGGTAAATGATCGCCTGCTTGAACCATTTTATGGCTTTTCCCAACATCTCGATTCATGCTTTGATTTTATTGCGGGGTTCTTGTCAAATCGATTTTATAGAGTAGATCATCATACTTTTTATTTGCCGGGCTTAATTTTAAGGCTTCTTTTGCATCTATTTTTGCACGCTGTAAATCGGCTTTTTTATACCAAACATACGCTCTTCCATAATATGCGGCATCATATTTGGGATCGATTGACAGCGCACTGGTGAAATCCTCAATCGCTTTATCATAATTTTTTTCGTCGATCCAAGCCCATGCTCTATGATGATAAATATACTTAATATTTTCGTTTTTCGGATCGAGTGGTATGGCATTAGAGTAGTCTTTTATGGCGTTATCAAACTCTTTTATTTGCCCAAAAGCATTCCCTCTCCACATTAGAACTTTAAACTTTCTTTTATGGCTTTCCTTGGGGATTAATTCTAATGCTTTTGTAAACTGATATATGGATTTATCATACTGACGTTGTTTAAAATATGCCATCCCTAGGTTATAATAAACCAAATCATTATCTTTTCCGTATGGTGCGAGCTCCAAAACCTTTTTGAAACTATCAATCGATCTGTCATAGTCCATCTTTTCATAAAAAGCTAGCCCTTCTTGATAATAGCGGTCAGCAAATTTGTTGTAACCGCTTGCGCACGACAACAAAAACAATAAAAGAATAACTATAGGAAAAAGAAATGAATTTTTAGATGACTGACTCATAATCAACCTCCTCTGGTAAAAGGTCAGCTTAGAAGCGATCTCAAAATTAGGATTTGTATTTCAATTATGTTTTGAATCGATCATCCGATTTCCAGGTCGAAACGGTTTTGCTTGCTTTCTCGAGCCAGCCGGCCCGTACATTCTGTTGCGCATCGAATTCGGGAACATACGGTTTGATGTCCAAAAGGGGGGTGCCGTCGAGGATGTCCACGTTTCGGATGTGCAGCACATTGTCTTCGATCTTGTCCAGTTGAACAATGGAAAGGCCGATGGGGTTCGGGCGTTTGGGCGCGCGCGTGGAAAAGAGTCCCCGGGGGGTTGAATCCAAAAAAGGCACCACCTTAAGATTGAATCCGCGGCTGCCATGGAAAAGGTAAAGCAGGATAATGTGTGAGAAGCCGTCAAGATCCTTGAGCCCCGGATGAAAATCCTTGAACACTTCCACATGGCCCTTTACGCCGGCGGCGCCGGACGGCTGGATCGGCATGCCCTCAAGTTCCGTAAACGGCGAATGGATGATCCCGATGGGTGTGAATTCGATTTTCATTTCTTCACCTTTAAACAGGAAACGCTCGATGGCGGTTTAATTCTTGACCTCATAGCCCAGCATAAAAATGAATTGCGTGTCCTCCCGTGTTTGCGTATCTATATCAGTTTATCGCTTTGCATCCTGATGAATTTTCCGGTGAGTCGATCCCCGTTTTTCAAACGGACTTCATCGGCGAACCCGCTTCCGGCAATGAAAATAGCCAGAAAGATCATGAAGAGCAACAGGCCCGTTTTTTGGGTCATCGCAAACCTCCCGCTCTATTTAAATATCAAAGGGTGTATCCCGTCCGGATTAATGCCGTCGTTCGTGACCAGCACCGCTTTATTTCCGAATATTTGAAGATATCCTTTAAGATTGTATAATTTAAGATCAATGACGATATCTTCGGGGGTGTTCCCGCTGACAAATTCAGCGGAAATATGGATGACATGTTTGGTTTCCCCGGTGGGTGCGCCGACAATGAACCGATATCTGCGGGATTCGGAATCCCACGTGTTCTCAACAGCGCATTCTGGAAACCACTCTTTGAGATAGTTTTCGATTCCTGCAAGTTTGTCCTTTTCGTCCATTCATCCGCCTCCGAATTCTTTCATGAATTTCATACCGGTAAATGTTCGGGGCACGTGCTGCCCGGGTTCACCTTTCCGTCTGCGTGTCCCCATGTTCTTTGTTTCATGGGCTTCCGATCTTTGAAGCGAGGGCCGAGGGCCAGCGCATGGCCGATAAAAGCGCCCATGATGGCGCCGGCCCAGCGATCTTTGATCTTTGTGTCTGACATGTGATACTCCCATGATACATAGTCATATTCAGTGCCGCAATATCTTTATGTCTTTCTTTTCGGCTCACTTTTTTGGGCCTGCCAGTTTCCGTTATTGAGATCAGGCGCCGTCAGATTGATGGTTCCGCTTATCTCGCGGCCGTCCGGCGATATTTGACCGCTGAGTGTGCCGGTAGCGTTGCCTTGGAATGTGCCTTCCAGCGAGTTTGCCGCCATTTTCCCGCGAGCAAAGAAAGCTGACGGATGATCCCGATTGCCCGGTTCCAGAGCGATGGTCACCAAAAACAACTTTTCGTTGGCAGGTGTTTGATACAGAAAAACCCGGATCGAACCGCCATACCTGACACCGTAGAAATACCCGTCATAAACGCCTAAAGACCGGGAGCCTTTCGGAATATATTCCAATTCCGCACAGCCCATCAGTAAAGAGACGACCCCAAACAAAATGCCAATAGTTAAAAATTTCTTTTTCATGTGCACTTTCCTTTCGGTTTCCAAACCGTCATTGGTGGTTGAATCGTCGGGAAAATATTTTATGTCAAGGATGATGTTTTTATTTATAACAGACCGTAATTATATTGATTCAAGAATACCAATAATGAACCGTTTTTCATGCTGAACTGCCGGTAGCAAACCGTGTTGATTGAATCTGCCGAACAGGTGCATGATGTTTTCCAGCGAGAATAAGATTGGGTTTGCCGCTTGCAGGGAAAAAGTGCGGAATAGTATCATTTATTCCGCACTTTCCATGACCCACCGCCGTCGGAGTGTGTGCTGCATACGGCGGTTTACAAGGTGTTTCTTTGCTTACGTTTTGGAAAGGATTTCGCTGTTTCTGGTGACGCGTTTCTGATCCACCTTACGGTTGGCCTTGTGGGTATGCTTTTTTCTCTTTCGAATCATTTTTCTCTGAAACGTTTTGGACGTCATGTAATGTTTTCTCCTTTGCCGTCAATGAAATACCGGTTCTTGATCCTGCTATTTCCGAAAAAAATAAGATCCCTGCACCATTTGATCATCATTTTCCGTTCACCACTCGGGATGGCTGATGAATCACAAACCATATCATATCGGATGATATCAAAACAACTTTTTTTCATCTCGATGATCCCCGCGTTTGAAAGCTTTCGCTTTCCCGAGTATACAACGTGGTGGTTGCCCCATCATTCCGTTAAGGCACCATTGATCGTTTCAAGCGGCTTTACCGTTAACGTAAGACCCGCAATATCCACGATCACTCCTTTGCCGCCTACCGGCAACGGAACATCACAAACCGCGCGCCATAGCTCTCCATGGAACAAAACACGGCCCTGAGTTTGGTTCCATGTTTTAATTTCGACAACTTTTCCGATCATACCGGTCACCCCGCTTTTGGACTTCTTATTCCTGTCCTTAATCCACCAGATGAACGGAAACACAACATGTTCGATGAATTCAAAAGCAAGAAAGACGACAATGAATGCAATAATGACGCTTTTCACACGAGGGCATCTCCTTGGCGTTATCGGGGTTTAAATGATTATCTTTTGATCATCAGGAAAATAATGTAAGCCGCATACAGCACCAAAAATACGGCGCCTTCCCATCGGTCTAAAGATCTTTTTTTTCCGGTGAACATAAACAAAAATAAAAGCAGACTTGACAGAATAACCACACCGATATCCAGATTGTCTTTGATGCGAAAAGGCAGCGGCTTAATGATCGAACTGATGCCGAGGACAAAAAATATATTAAAAATATTTGATCCAACCACGTTGCCGACGGCAATTTCGGTGTTTCGTCTGTGAGCGGCCACCGCCGAGGTCGCCAGTTCCGGAAGTGAGGTGCCGACCGCAACAACCGTCAAGCCGATGAGCGACTCACTCATCCCGAAATTTTTGGCGATAACCACCGCACCGTCCACGATCCATTTTCCACCTAAAATCAATCCGGCAAGGCCGACACCCATATAGAAACAGGATGCTGCCGTCGATTTTTGGTCCAACTGCACATGTTGTTCCACCCCTTCTATTTCACCGGCAATTCCATAGGAGTAATACAAGAAAATCGCAAAAAAGCTCAGAAGGATCAATCCGTCGATGCGCGTGAGAGCGGAATAGTTTTTTTGATCGATCAGGTGATCGTTGGCCATGAATCCTAAAACGAGCGCAGCCAAAAGACTGAATGGAATTTCTTTCCAAACGGTCCCTTTGTTGACCTTCAACGGATAAATTATGGAGGACACGCCAAGGATGAGAAAAACATTGGCGATATTGCTTCCAAGGATATTTCCAATGGCAATATCGGTGTTGCCCTTTGCACTGGCAATAATGTTGACGAACAATTCCGGCGTTGAGGTGCCAAAAGCAACGACGGTCAGGCCGATGACCAGGTCGGAGACTTTTAATCGTCTGGCTATAGCGGACGCACCGTCAACCAAAAAGAACGCGCCTGATATCAACAGTACAAAACCAACAATAAACAGCAGATAGGTCAGCACAATAAATTATCCTGACGCTTTTTAAAAAATGCGAGATATCCCGCATTTCTTAGGTGCACATATGCTTACGGGTTCTTTTTCTTTTCCTGCTTTTCCTTGCGTTTTTCTTTAATGGTCTTTGCGGGCTTTTTTTTAAGATCCTTCTTGGTATCTCTTGACTTTCCCATTTTTTTCCTCCTGTGTAAAAAATTATGGTAAACCTATTGTAAAACCTAAATATTCAGATTGTTATGCTTGCGATTTGGGTATGAGAGTTCTTAAAATGTCTTCTTTTCCCACGACCCCCACAAGCCTGCCTTCGTCCACTACGGGAATGGTATGAAAACTATTGTCCACCATGAGCGCGGCCAGCTGCTCGATGCCCGTATCAGGCCCGACGAAAATCGGATTCGGCGTCATGGCCTGGGCCACGGTGACGGCAGCGATCTTTTGAACTTCCTTTTTCAGTTGTTTCATGGATGTCAGCGGGATTAATCCATCCAGCAATGTGAAAAAAGAAGGCACGGGAAATTTTTTCTGTTGTACAACCAGATCGCTCTGGCAAAGAATGCCCACCAGTTTTCCGGTTTCATCCGTCACAGGGACGCCGTTGATGTTGTTTTCCAGAAGAAGCTTTGTCGCCTGAACGATCTCTGTCTCGGGGGAGACCGTGATCAGTTTTTTTGTCATGATATCTTTTGCTTTAAGCATAGCATCACCTGCGATTCTTATGAAGGGTATCCAAGGTCAAGGGCCAGGTGCCTATCGAGCGCCCATCCTGATTTAAGTATGCAAGTCCTTATTGAAACAGAAATTTCACGTCGTTGTCAAAGCTTAAATGGTATATTGCAGCGGAATTTTAATTGATGCCGGTTTTCACTATGATAGCGGAAAACCTGTTGATGTGAAAACATGGCGATTCTTTTCGAGTAATGAATACCCCACAACGTCAATTGAACGGTTTTTTCTCAATGGACGTCTTTATGTTCCGGAGTTCCCAGCGCTTTTCGGACCAAATTGGCCAAATCAGACCGGTTGAGCGGCTTTTCAATATATTGACGAACGCCGATTTTTTTTGCTTCTTCTTCATCGATCCTTTCACTGAAGCCGGTGCACATGATGATGGGCAAATCCGGCCGGATCCTGAGCATTTCCTTCACAAGAAGGTCGCCGGTCATATGGGGCATGGTCATGTCGGTAATCACCAGATCAAACTGATCGGGGTTGTCACGGAATAATGCCAGGGCTTCCACAGGATTCGTTTTGGTCTCGACCTGATATCCCAACCGCTCCAGTCTAACCCGGCCGACGTAAGCGATTGATTCATCATCATCAATAAACAGTATCCGCTCTTTTCCTTTGGGAAAGGCTTCATCGATGGATATTTCCGATATCGGTTCCTCTTCGGTTGACGGGAAAAACAGGTTGAAGGTGGTTCCTTTTCCAGGTTCACTATCCACAAAAATCGCGCCGTTATGATTCATTACAATCCCATGCACGACGGCCAATCCCATTCCAGCCCCTTTGCCGACTTCTTTTGTCGTAAAATACGGATCATAGATTCGATCGATTTCTCTTGAAGGGATGCCATGACCCGTATCGCTAACCACCAGATTGACATATCGTCCAGGCGCCAAGTTGGAATATCGCGTTTGAGTATCTTCATCGAGTGCTGCATTCTTCACCCATACATCCATAATACCGCCGTCCGGCATGGCATGATCCGCATTGGTACAAAGATTGATAAGAATCTGATTGATTTGCGTGGGGTCCGCTAAAATTGCGTCAACATCCTGGGTAATGTTTTGACGAATTTCAATACTGGCGGGCATCGATGAGCGCAGCAGCTTGAGTGATTCCCGGATAATAGGAGCAATATTGACGGGTTTTTTCTCCAGATTTGTTTCGCGTGCAAAACTAAGGAGCTGACAGACAACATCTTTTGCGCGGGCGCCGGCAATCCGGATCTCTTCGAGATTCAAACGGGCCGAATCTTTTTCAGAAACATCGTCCAATGCCAATTCCGCATTGCCGATAATGATCCCGAGAATGTTGTTAAAGTCATGGGCGATCCCTCCGGCTAACGTCCCGATGGATTCCATTTTATGGGCTTGCCGGAGCTGCGCTTCCAGTCGTACCTGCTCGGTCCTGTCATGAA
>JBAUWG010000044.1:0-11337 GCA_049583675.1 Desulfobacterales bacterium
GTTTCCAAACTTTTTTAAATTCTCTTCAGTCCCTGATTGTGCCCCTTTCCCTTCTCCGGTTTTGGATGGGGCCCGGGTGGTGTCCTTTTCTGCAATTTCAAGCGCCTTTTTACAAGGATTCCCGGAAGATCCGGAAACCAGCAGGTAGGCCCAGCCCACGGGACCCAAAAGGGCTGCCCCGATGGTCGTCGCGGTGCTCACGAGATCAATTCCCAAAGAAGGATGGGTCAGGGTACCGCTCAGCTTGAAGGGTTTGGTTATGCTGCTCAAACTGATACTCAACTTTCCCGTTTCCTTGGTTCCGATCCCCTCTTTGGGCTTGGTTTCGATATGAAAATCCAATGCTTCGGTCTTAAGATTGATTGTCCCCCGGCTGAACAATGTTTTTTGGGGGTCGTCGATGATAATGACCTTGCTGTTGGCGATGCCGTTTTTAATATGAAAATCACAGACCGCGCAGTTGATCTGGGCGTGGTCGATTTTTTTGCCGAACGGATTGATCAGATGCATGAAACTCGATCCGATATCCGCGCCGATATAATCCAAATAGCCCATGGGTATCTTCCCTTGTCCCAGCGTAGCCACCACCTTGCCGTTGGCATCGGCCATGATAGCCGCCACTGAATTGCCGTGACCCTTGAAATTAACATCCATGTCGAGAGTGCCATCCACGGCCTGGGTAATGTTCAATTTTTTGAGCATTTCCCCGATGTCCATTTGTTTGATGTCCATGTCAAGATCAACATCGGCGATATTATTTTGGGTGTTAAAATTCAGACGGCTGTTCAGTTGTCCGCCGCCAATGCCGGCCGTCAGCGGATCCACAGTGAGATTTCCATCTTGGAGCCTTATCTTGGTTTCAATGTTATCGAGAGCAAGCTTGGGCAACAGTAATTGTTTGATTCGAACATCCGCGGCGGCGTTGATCCTCTGCAGAGCATCCAGTTTCAAGGGCGCATCTTCAAAGAGCTTCCTTATTTTTTTTGAAGGCGCTGCAGTCTTTTCTTTGCCGGGGCCGGGGGTTTGTTCTGATTTTATCAACAGCGGACGCACATCGACGAATTCGGAAACAATATTTGCCGATATCCGCGGGGTTTTAGCCAAAAGATCCAGTGTTGCGGAACCCTTGAGTCGACTGTCTTTTAGTTGGATCATGATATCGGATACGTGAATTTTTCCGGGTTTGGCCGCGATAACATGACCGGAGAAATTAAACGGACCTTTAAGTGCCAGGGGCAGCGGTTCTTTTGTGACGGCTTCGATCTCGGAAAGATCTTGGCCTTTTACCGTCATTTTGATATCGATCCCTTTCGCCGCCAAGGGGTCCTGGATCTTTCCGACAATATTGATATCCATTTGGCCGACCTTTGCTTTCAGGTTCACAGGGAAGGGCATATCGGGGTCGAAGATGCCGGCCAACTTTCCGACCTTGCCGGACACGTTCAAGGGAATGTCATTGAATGTCCCGATGAGTTTAATGTCTGCTTCATCTGTTGACTTTTCTGATGTTTCCACAAATCGATGGATGGTCAAGGCAAAGGTTTGATTCTTTTGATGGTTTTGAACCCTCAATTTTCCATCTCGTATATCGATTTCCTTAAAATAGAAAGGGGCTGTTTTTGCAGGGGCTGTTTTTGCTTTCTTTTGTTCCGTCCCATCAAATTCCAGATTTGTTTTACCGGATTTGCCGATTTCTATGATCACATCAGGATCAATCAGAATTAAACGCTTGACGTCGATTTTACCCTTAATGAGCGGGATCAGCGCCAATTGAACTTCAACGCGATTGGCATGAATCATATCCGGATATGCGCTCCACTGCGCGTTTTGTAAAGAGACGTTATTGACTTCCAGGGTCGGGTACAAACTGATTTTCACTTTTATATCGCCGGCCAGGGTGAGTTTCCTGCCGGTATATTGTTTTACGATCCCGGAGATCTCCGGCTTAAATTTGTTGTAATTATAGGTCGATACAACAAAAATGATGATCAAAAAACTGACCAGGACAATACCGGCCAGAATACCGAGACTTAAAATAATTTTACGGCGCATGGATTGGTCTCCATCATTGGGTGGGGGGAGTCAACGATTACACATTTGTTCCATCTTCAATCAAATCATATGAACGAATTGCATTGAGCGCAATTCAAAAAAACTTATTTTTCAAACTTGATAAACTATTAAAACATCCAAAATTCACCACGAAGGGCACGAAGATCACAAAGGAATAATAAAAATATTTTATAAATTCATCTTCGGGACTTTCGTGGTTTTGAATAAAAAAATGTATTTGGCAATTTTTATGAAACCATCAAACTTGACTTAATCATCATAAAATGAGAAGAATTCTTTAAACCCTGAACCCCATATATAAAACCTTTCAACCTGATTCTCGAGGCCGCCATGAAAAGTGTACTGAATGCCATTTTAACGGCGTGTTTCGTAGTTGCCGTTCATCCTGTGCTTGCCCATTCTCAGGATGTTTCGGATCGCAATCTGATATTTACCGAAGGTACTGCCGAAGTTTCGGGTCAAAATGATTCTGCTAAAATTTTCGTCGCCGTCGTGACGACAGAGGGAAAATTGGAGCGGGCCAGCGCGGAAAATGCGGCCAAAACCAAAGCCGTACTAACGGCCGTCAAGAACTTGACCATTGCCCATCTCAAGCTTCAGACATCCAATTACCGTGTGACACCCCAAAAAGATTATAAAGTCCGGCCGCCGAAGATCAGGGGCTATGAAGTCGAAAATGCGGTGATGGTCACCCTGGAAGGGTTCGAACCCGAGACGATATCCAAATATGTTTCACAGGTGATAGAAACATCCCTTGAACACGGCGCCAACACCATTCAACAGATTCAGTTTTATCTAAAAGACAAATCGATGTTGGAAAAAGATGCGTTGCAACTGGCCACACACGAAGCCATTGAACGGGCGAAAATATTGGCTGACGCCGCCGGCGTAAAACTAAAGCGCATCGCTTCTCTTAAGAGCCAGCCGGTTTACACGCCGCCCGTTCCCCGGATGTTGGGTGCGGCTGAAATGCAGTCAGACGCCCTGGCTGCGGCGCCGCCCATGGAGATGGGCGAAAGCCGTATCCGGGCACAGGTCAGCATTGCCTATGAAATAGCACCATAGAGAGACCTTCGCAGAACCTCCCTTTTTGCCCAATTTCTGCGTCAGGATAAAATTTTAATCCTCGAAATACTCAATGTATGTCTGCGGTTGAAAAAAAAGATTATCCATGCAGCGCTTGCTCGGAAAACATCCCGATTCCTCAATTAACTCTAACCAATCGGGAAATGGTTATATCTTGGTCAATTCGTAACTACGGCTTCCGAGGCCGAGTTTTTCGGCATAAGCGAGTTGGATGGTCCAGTCCACGTTCGGATAAACCCCTCTGAACTTATCTTCGCCTTTTTCAAGATTGACCTCAAGGCACGATCCCGGAAGGGCCTTTTCCTGATTCACAAGATCCACGCACGCCTGGTCGGCAGCCACCGGATCTTTGGATGCGACAATGCCGATATCCCTCACAATGGGTGCATCGTTGTGGCCGTAACAGTCGCATGCCGGGGATACCTGGGTGATAAAATTCACAGACAACAACTTGCCGGTTTTATTTTTCACTACCCCCATAGTGTATTCCACAATGTTCTCGAGAAAGGTCGGTATGGCCTGATTCCATTGGATTTCAATGGCGCTGTTGGAACAAATGAGGATACATTCCCCGCACCCGATGCACTTTTTGGCATTCAATGCCGCCTTTTCGTTCTCCAGTGAAAGGGCATTTTGGGAACAATGCGGAATGCACTCGCCGCAGCCCACGCATTTTTCCAGCACGACTTTTGGCGCTACGGTGGAGTGTTGGGCCAGCTTTCCTTTGCGCGAAGCGCATCCCATTCCTAAGTTTTTAATGGCGCCGCCGAAGCCCGAAAGTTCATGCCCTTTGAAATGGGCCACCGATATCAGTGCATCGGCTTCAACGATATCCGATCCGATGTATACTTTTTTAAAATTCTTCTGGTTGACGGTAACGGCGGATTCGCTTTTTCCTCTGAGTCCGTCGGCGATGACAATCGGCGCATTGACCACTGCAAATGCAAAACCGTTTTGTATGGCCGTGTTGAGATGATGGGGGGAATCGCTCCGGGTGCCGGCATATACGGTATTGGCATCCGTCAAGAACGGGTAACCGCCGGCGGCTTTTATGGATTCCACAATCGTTCGGACAAATACCGGCCGGATAAAGGCGGTATTTCCCTTTTCACCAAAATGAAGCTTCACCGCCACAAGATCCCTTTTTTTAACGATATCGGAAAGGCCCGCCGTATCGATCAGCCTTGCCAGCTTGTTCACCAGATTCTCCTTTGCCGAAGCCCTTAAATCGATAAAATAGACACTGCTTGTCATCACTCCCTCCTTATTCAAAACCATCAGTAAATTTTTCCAAAGAGCAGCTCAGCCATTTTCGGATCGAGACCCTTTAATATTTTATATTCTTCCAGCGCAGCACCCTTGTCGCCGTTGTTGAGATAAATCATGCCCATATTGTAATGCACGGGGGCGAAATCCGGATCCACCCGAATCGCCTGCTTGAAGGTTTCAACTTCTTGTTCAATATTACCAAGCCCGGCATATGCAATTCCTAAATTGTAGAGTACCTGCGCCGAATCCGGATGGACGCTCAACGCTTTTTGATAGGATTCGACAGCCTCGTTGTAGCGTTCTTGCCGGTTATAAATCATGCCCAGTTGAAGGAGCGCCGGCGTGTGATTCGGATGGATTCGCAGAACTTGTTTAAATGCCTTTTCCGAGTTTTCAAGGTCTTTTAGCCGTTCGTATGCCACGCCCAGATCAAAATATGAAGGCGCATGATCCGGATCAAGACTCACGGCCTGGTTATAGGCTTCAATGGCATCCTGGTAGCGACCGATTTTTCGGTAATAACGCCCGATGTTAAAATACGCATCGGCATCTTTCGGATCAATTCGGATGACCTGTTTAAATGCCGTTATGGCTTCTTCCGGCTGATCCAACCCGTCGTAACAGCTGCCCAAACCATACCATGCCAGTGTGTCATCCGGGCTTGTTTGGGTGGCTTCTTTAAAGTAATTCAGCGCATCTTTAAACTCTCCCCGGATGGAAAACTTGAATCCTTCTTTGCACAGTTTTTCAACCAGTTTGGGTGTTTTCATTTTGGTATCATAAGTCCATTCCGACAATGTTTTTATGGCCTTGTCTGATTTTAAATTCAATATCCCTGCGCTGGAAACCGCAAAATTAAGGTTCTGCCCTTTAACCGCCTGGAATGAGACGACCCCAACCACTTTCCCTTTCATATTGATCACGGGGCTCCCGCTGGATCCCGGAGAAATGGGTGCCGAGAGCTGGAAAACTTTTCCGATAACCGGCATTTCCCGAAAGGCGGAAATAATGCCTTCGCTGACCGTCTGTTCCAGTCCCATGGGACTTCCCACCACCAGTATGTGATCCGCGATGGCAGGTTCTGTTTCGGTAACACCGATCCAGTGAATTGCTGATGCCGGAATTTTAGCCCGGACTTTGATGAGATCAGCGTGTTTATTTTCAGCCACAACCCACTCGATGGGATACAGCTTCTGGTCATATGTTTTTATTTGGGCCGAATAGGCGCCATCGAGGACATGATAGTTCGTAATGAGATTTCCCTGGTTGTCGATGAAAAAGCCGCTCCCCAGGTTTGTTACGTCTTTGTCGGCATCATAGGCGACAACGGTGACAACCGCCGGCTGAATCTTTTTGACCAGCGAACCCATATTGCCGGTGGATGATCCGGTGCTGTTTTGCAATTGAATACACCCGGTCACGGCCAGCAACGCAATGCCCGCAAAAAATATGGTATTTTTAACCGTCATTGTCGTATCCCTTAAATGTGCAGCATCTATTCGTTAGACACTGCTTATAAAATAATCCCGGACTGCCGATCCTGTCAACAGAACAGACCATTTATGGATTTTGCTTGATAAGTGAGCCGAAGATACATATTGTTATCAATTGTCATCCCAGCGTTTTTCATCATTATAAACATAAGCGGTTTTGAAGCCTTTCGGTAGATCCGGCCAGTAAACAAGGATCTAAAATGAGCTTGAGTCAAAAATTAACGGTATTGAACTCTATCTGCAGATTGTACGACGATTTCACGGGCGGCCGGACGATGGCCTGTCAAAGATATTGTACCGAGTGCTGTACGTCTGATGTCACCATGACAACGATTGAAGGATACCTCATTGCCGATTCTCTCATATCCAACAGCCGGCAGCATTTATTCGGACCCATTCAAAAAGCGATATCCGGCAGCCGGTTCAAGCCCCGAACGACCACGAACAGGCTGGCGCTGCTTTGTGCAAAGGGAGACGATCCACCAGAGGAGCCGCGCTCTGACGGCGGCGAAAGCTGTTCACTGCTAACGGACGGCCTGTGCCCGATATATCCGATTCGGCCGTTTGGATGCCGGTGTTTTATTTCGGAAAAAAATTGCAGTCAAACCGGATACGCCGAAGTCGATCCCTTTATTATCACCGTGAACACCGTTTATTTGCAAGTCATCGAACATATCGATGCCACGGGCTTTTCCGGCAACTTTGCGGATGTGATGCTGTTGATGGCCCAAAAAGAAAACCGGGATCGATACAAAAAAAACGACCTGAAACATTTGGGCGGTGATTTTGTTTCAAATTTGCCCATCGAGGTGTTGATGGTGCCGCCCGAACACCGGCGTAAATTAAAGCCCATCCTAACCGAACTGTTCGGCCTTACGGGTGTTTAAGCACAAGTTTCAGTCGGCTCAAAAAAATACACACCGTTGTGGAGCTGTCCTCCATGTGTTGGAATTGAAGCGTACCCATTCAAATGCATTTACCCTGTGAAATGCAGTGCCCGGTGTTGACTTAATGTCCGCCTTTTGGTATCGCACCATATATCAAATAAAACATGTACCAACTAAATAGTGTCCGTCCATAAATGAGGATTTTTGTTCGAAATCAAGGCATGCGAAAAAAATAACCACAGCCATATAGTTGATATTCCGAGGATTATTTTTTGAGCATAACGCCGAGATCGGGCAAAAAGACCATTTATGGATGGACACTGCCTAAGGAATTCAAACATCATGGAAAGAACATTAGCGATTATCAAGCCTGACGGGGTTGCCCGGGGAATCATCGGTGAAGTGATTCAACGGCTGGAAAGCAACAAACTCAAAATATCGGCCATGAAAATGCTGAAAATGAACCAGGAGCAGGCCAAGGGGTTTTACGCCGTTCATGAAGCGCGACCGTTTTTTGACAGCCTGACGTATTTTATGTCCTCCGGGCCGATCGTCGTCATGGTTCTCGAGGGCGAAAATGCCATTGTCAAATACCGGGAAATCATGGGTGCAACCGATTACAGAGAAGCGGCCGAAGGCACCATTCGGAAAGATTTTGCCACCGACATCGAGAAAAACGTGGTCCACGGTTCGGATTCCTCCGACACGGCTGCTAATGAGATCGCTTACTTTTTCAACAGGTTTGAACTGATCCACTAATGCCCGGCCGTGTCAATTTAGATAACATCAGCATCGTTTTGAATCGGCCCCGATATCCTGAGAATATCGGGGCTGCCGCACGTGCCATGCGCAATATGGGCATTTCGAATTTGCTGATCGTCGATCCTCAAAATTTCGACCTTCATAAAGCCATGAAGCTGGCCACCCATTTTGCTTCGGATATCCTTGAAAAAAGCAAATTCTATCCGGATTTAAATGAAGCCCTCGAGACCTTCAGTTATGTGGTGGGAACAACCGCACGGCTCGGCGGAGAACGGCAGGTGGTGTGTAAGCCGTCAAAACTTGCCGAAAAGTTGATTTCCATTTCTGCTGATAATCGCATCGCCTTGCTCTTTGGTCCCGAAGACAAGGGACTTTCCAATGAGGCCGTCCGGCATTGTCATGAGCTGGTCAACATACCGACCACGGCGTTTTCTTCTTTGAATCTGGCCCAGGCGGTTTTGATTCTGTGCTATGAGATTTTTATTGCCGGCACCAAAGAAAAAGAAGAATTCACACCTCGTCTGGCCAACCGGCACGAACTCGACGGGATGTATGATCAACTTAAAGATGTCTTGGTTCGAATCAGCTATATCAATTCTGAGAATCCGGATTACTGGTTGAATCATTTCCGCCGTTTCTTCACCCGTTTGCAACTGCGGGCAAAAGAAGTGAACATTATCCGGGGCCTTTGCCGCCAGGTGGATTGGTATGGAAAAAAATGTTATGATGACGGCAAAAAAGAAAGGATAAACAACAAATGAAACTCGTTCGATTTGGTGAAAAAGGAAAAGAAAAACCCGGCTTGTACAAAGACGGCAACGTCGTGGATCTCAGAAAGATCTTTCCCAAAATGCCGGATATCGGTGAAAGGTTTTTCAGGGAGAACTGGCTCGAAAAAATTGCCGGCGTCGAGGACCCGGGACAAAAAATAAAAGATCGCATCGGCTTCCCGATCCATGCGCCTTCTAAAATCATATGTCTGGGAAAAAATTATGCCGAACATGCCAAGGAAGGGGGATTTGAAAATCCGGATAGGCCGTTGATATTCTGCAAAACACTCAATACTCTGAACGGCCCGTTCGATCCCATTATCCTGCCCAAAAGCAGCGGAAAGATCGACTGGGAAGTGGAATTGGCGATCATCATCGGGAAGGAAGGAAAAAGAATATCCAAGGCGCAGGCCATGGATTACATCGCAGGGTTTACGGTCATGAATGATGTTTCCGGGCGGGAAGCGCAGTTTTCCGATTCCCAGTGGTTCAGGGGAAAATCCTTTGACGGCTTTGCCCCTGCGGGGCCTGTCCTGGTGACGCCCGACGAAATCGGCGACGTGAATAATTTAAGAATCACCGCCACGGTTGACGGAAAGATCATGCAGGACGGGAATACAAAAGATATGATTTTTGATGTTTTTACCATTATAGAGGATATCAGCGAAGATATCACCCTGGTTCCCGGCGACATCATCTCGACCGGCACCCCGGCAGGCGTGGGAATATTCAGGGATCCGCCGGTGGTCTTAAAGCCGGGCAACGTGGTGGAATGCTATGTCGAAAACATCGGTACCATCGTTAATAAGGTGGTTAATGAATAACTGATAGTAGTTGAACCTAAAACGTCTTTATTCCGAGCTGATTTTTACCGCCCATTCGCTTCGCTCATTAGAGGCACAAAGTACGCAGAGGATCTTATCTTGCTTTTGATAGCTTGTGTTTGCCGCCCTCTCAGCGGCAAACATAAAATCTAACTTCTCTGTGTTCTCCGCGTCTGCGGTGAATTATTTCTTCTAATACTTGCTGTCTGCGTATTCCACCCAGCCGCCGGTTCTGACCAGGCTGCGATCAAAGTCGGAAATGGAGAATGGCACCTCCTGACGGTGGTCTTGGGCGGTCAGGGTGAACGTGTTTTTGTTAAGATCCGTTTCAAGATGCGTTTTATGGCCGGCAAATTCTGTAAAAATACGGTCGATGACCGGGGCCGGCAGTTCCACGGCCATCATGCCGCAGTTGAACATATTCTGCCTGAAAATCCTGGCAAAGTTTTCGGCAATGACCAGATGAATGTCGTTGACTTCCAGGGCCCACGGTGCATGCTCTCGCGAAGATCCGCATCCGAAGTTCGCCCGGGTGATAATGACCTTTTTTCCATTGACATCGCGCCGGGAGTCGAATCCTTCCAGCTGGATATCTTCCAACAGATACGGTTTCAATGCCTGCTTGGAGATCTCGGTGAGATACTTTGCCGGAATGATTTCATCGGTATTGATGTCGGACCGGTCGAGAAACAAAACGTTTCCGCTGAAATTTTTCATGGTTATCCTCTGTATAGTTCGGAGTTCGTAATGGTGCCGGAAATAGCTGAGGCGGCGGCAGTGGCCGGGCTGACTAGGTGAACCATTCCGCCTTTTCCCATACGACCGTTAAAGTTTCTATTGGTGGTGGATGCGCAGACTTCCCCTTCGGCCAGCACCCCGCAGCTCATGCCCAGGCATGCCCCGCAGGTCGGGTTTGTGACACAGAATCCGGCGTCCAGAAATGTGCTTAAAAGCCCTTCTTCCATGGCCAGACGGAACGCTTGGGGCGTCGCCGGAGATACAATGCCCCTGACCGAATCGCTGATCTTTTTTCCCTTTAGTACTTGAGCCGCAATCCTTAAGTCTTCGATTCTTCCATTGGTGCAGGATCCGATATAAACCTGGTCAATTGGGGTGGATGCCATTTCTCTGACCGGCATGACCTGGTCGGGCTTATATCCGAAGGTGACCATGGGTTCAAGACGGCTGACATCAAATTCGATGACACGGTCGAATCGCGCGTCAGGATCCGAATGGAATGTCTTAAAATGCTCAAACGCCGATGCTTGATCCGCATAGTCGTCTTCGATAAACTTCCAGAGGTATTCGACGGTGGTCATGTCGGGATAGCATATTCCCGATGTTCCTCCGGCTTCGACCGCCATATTGCAAAGCGTCATTCGCGATTCCATGCTCATGGCGTCGACCACCGCCCCGGTGAATTCCAAAACTTTATTGGTCGCGCCGTTGACCCCCAGTTGACGGATGATGGAAAGGATCACATCTTTGGCAAAAACACCTTTCGGCAGCCGGCCGGTTATGTCGATCTTTATGGTTAAGGGGTAATGAAAGGCACAGACGCCCTTTAAAATCCCCACTTCGAGGTCGGTGGTCCCGACCCCTGCGGCGAATGCGCCGAAGGCGCCATGGGTGCAGGTATGAGAATCCCCCATAATGACCGTAAAGCCGGGCCGAACAAACCCCATTTCCGGAAAGAGTGCGTGGCAGACACCGTTTCTGCCGATATCGAAAAAATCCGCAATCTTGTGTCTCCGGGACCACTCCCTTAAAATTTTGCCCTGGGTGGCGGTTTTTGAATCCTTTGCCGGTGTGACGTGGTCGATGACGACTTTGATCTTGCCGGGATCGAATACCCTGTCCTTGCCCCGGTCGACAAGGTCATTGATGGCGACCGGGGTTGTGATTTCATGGCAGAATACGGCATCCAGCCGGATGACATGAATGTCTTCCGCGGGGTTGTCAACCTTGTGAACGTCAAATATTTTTTCTGCAATCGTTTTTCCCATTTTTGCACCTTATATTTTTACATTGAATACCCGATCTTTTGAATCGGTCATAGTTAGTGTCCATCCATAAATGAGGATTTTTGTTCGAGATCAAGGCATGCGAAAAAAATAACCACAGGCATATAGTTGATATTCCGAGGATTATTTTTTGAGCATAACGCCGAGAT
>JBAUWG010000045.1:0-5323 GCA_049583675.1 Desulfobacterales bacterium
ATTTTTGTTCGAGATCAAGGCATGCGAAAAAAATAACCACAGGCATATAGTTGATATTCCGAGGATTATTTTTTGAGCATAACGCCGAGATCGGGCAAAAAGACCATTTATGGATGGACACTAGTTAAATGGTCCTGCTTGAGAGTCTATTGTCAAAAATCACAAATTCCAAGCACCAAATTCCAAACAAATTACAAATTCCAATAAACAACGATCAAAACCTTCCAGCTCAAGTCCCGCTTGCAGCGGGATTTGGATTTTCGAATTTTGGTCATTGGGATTTGTTTGATATTTGCCATTTGGAATTTCATTTAGTCAAGGAAGTTTGCATAAATTAAATCCATTTGGGACAAAAATCGAATCTCCGGATCAGAATGCTTGCTAATCCGAATCTGATTTTAAAACCGAGAGAAAAGCAGACTGTGGAATCATGACCTGTCCCACCATTTTCATCCGTTTTTTTCCTTTTCTTTGTTTTTCCAAAAGTTTTCGTTTTCGTGTGACATCGCCGCCGTAACATTTTGCGGTGACGTCCTTTCTAAACGGCGAAATGGTCTTTCGCGCAATAATATTTCCGCCGATAGCCCCCTGGATGGCGATTTTAAACATCTGCCTTGGGATTTCCTCGCGAAGTTTTTCGCAGGCGCGCCTTGCGCGATCGATTGCCCGGTCTCGGTGGACGAGCTGTGAAAGCGCATCCACGCGCTCTCCGTTGATGAGGATGTCCAGTTTGACCAGGTCCGTTTCTCTGAAATCGATAATGTCGTAGTCAAAAGAGCCGAATCCCTGAGTGACCGATTTGAGCTTGTCGTAAAAATCATAAATGACTTCCGCCAGGGGAAGCTCGAATAGCATTTCCAGGCGGTTGCTGGTCAGATACTGATATGTTTTGTTGATCCCCCTGTGATCCAGGCACAGCTTCATAACCGCGCCCATATAGCGGTCCGGAATGATGATCGCTGCACGGATAAAGGGTTCTTTTGTTCGGTCAATGGTGGTCGGGTCCGGATACAATGCCGGGTTGTCGATGATCTTTGTGGATCCGTCATTCATGATCAGCTCGTACCGGACCGAAGGCGCCGTCAATATCAATGAAAGATCATATTCACGCTCGAGCCGCTCCTGAACAACCTCGAGATGAAGGAGTCCTAAAAAGCCGCAACGGAACCCGAATCCCAGCGCCACCGACGTATCTTTTTCGTAAATCAGGGAAGCGTCATTGAGTTTTAGTTTTTCGAGGCCGGAAACCAGGTCTTCGTAGCCGTCGGAAGCCACCGGATAGATTGAAGAAAAAACCACCGGTTTTGCTTCCTTGAAACCCGGCATGGGGGCTTTGCAGGGATGATGTTTTAGCGTGACGGTGTCCCCGCAGCGGGTATCGCTGACGGTTTTGATACCGGCGATGATATAACCGACCTCTCCTGCTGAAAGCGCTTTTCTTGGGATGCGCTCCATCTGGAACACGCCGACCTCTTCCACCCTGTAAGCGGCATTATTGGACATGAACATAATCACGTCTTTTGGCTTTACGGTCCCCTGAAAAACCCGGATATGAACAACCGTTCCACGAAAAGCATCATAATGGGAATCGAAAATCAACGCCTGAAGCGGCGATTCCGGATCGCCGGACGGCGCCGGAAGAGAATTTACGATGGCTTCCAGTACCGCTTCGATGCCGATCCCTTCCTTTGCGGAAGCGAGTATGGCGGTTTCAGGGTCAAGACCCAGGTCGTCTTTAATCTGCTGCTTGACCCGTTCGACATCGGCTGAAGGAAGATCGATCTTGTTAATGACCGGAATAATTTCAAGATCGTGTTCAAGGGCCATATAAAGGTTCGCCAGGGTCTGGGCCTCGACCCCCTGACTGGCGTCGATGAGAAGCAATGCCCCTTCGCAGGAAGCCAGCGCCCGTGAGACTTCATAGGTAAAATCCACATGACCGGGGGTGTCGATCAGGTTTAAAATATAGGTTTGATTATTTTGGGCCGGATACGGAAGACAAATGGAGTGGCTTTTTATGGTGATGCCCCGCTCCCGTTCGATATCCATATCGTCCAATATCTGATCTTTAAAATCCCTGTCAAGGACCACATGGGTCATCTGGATCAAACGATCGGAAAGCGTCGATTTCCCGTGATCAATATGTGCGATGATGCTGAAGTTTCTAATCTTTGCGATTTCGGTCGGCACCGTATTCTCCTGAGGCCGCTAATCGGCCAAAAGCCTGTTGACACCGTCTTTCTTTCACGTTATGCTCAAATTCCTGTGTCGCTGATACATCGGTTTTTGAGTTAAAGAACAAGCACTGCCTTTTTTCCGATGTCCCTTCATCTATTCAGAACCGGCGACGGCAAAAGCAGTTTTTTATCAAATTAATATGAAAGATGTCAAGCTTGAGGCGCGAGTTGCCGATATATCATTTTGATGAAAAAAAAATGAGATTGAAAAAATGGATGACCACATATTAATCGTTGAAGATGATACCGCCATTAGAGATTCCATCCACGAATGCTTTGAACGGCAAGGATACCATGTTTCAAGCGTCGCCAGCGCGGAAGAGGCCCTCAAAGTGGTCACATCAGAAAATATCCAGATTGTGATCACCGATATTATGCTTCCCGGCAAGAACGGCCTTCAGCTGACCCATGAAATCAAACAAAATTACGATATCGATGTCATTGTGATGACCGGTTACAGCGAAAATTATTCCTATGAAGAAGCCATTCATAAAGGCGCCAGCGATTTTGTATTTAAGCCGTTTCGTTTCGAGGAACTGGTGCTGAGATTAAAGAGAGTTTTAAAAGAAAGACGGCTCACCAAGGAGCGCAACCGCATCCTCAGTAAGCTTGAAAATCTTGCCATAACGGATGGTCTGACTAAATTGTATAATTTAAGGCATTTCTATCATTTACTGGAAATAGAGATTGACCGGTGCAGTCGCTATGGCCATCCCTTGGCGCTTTTACTGATGGATATCGACAACTTTAAAATTTACAATGATTCTTATGGTCATCTTGAAGGCGACAAGGTTCTGATCCGCCTGGGCCAGATCATCACGTCGTGTTTGAGAACAATGGATTCCGCTTTCAGATACGGCGGCGAGGAATTTACGATCATTCTTCCGGAAACCACAGCCGAAGAAGCCAAAAATGTTGCCCACAGGATTAAAACCGTCGTGGAATTCGAACACTTTTTTCCGGAGACCGAAAATCCTGTCCGCATCACCGTCAGTATCGGAGTCACGGAATATTCCAATCAAGAACCCCTGTCCACCTTTATCAAAAGAGCGGACCAGGCGATGTATATTTCCAAAGAAAAAGGACGAAATACCATTTCGTTCCTGTTCGCCGAAAATGCGTAGAAGTGGTTTCAACACCTCCCCTCATGCTCAATCTCTGCGTTGGACCGAGACGTCCAATCCTCGAAATATTCCCGATATTCCTCCGGTTGGCCGCCTCGGTCCGCCTTGACCTTGATCCCGATTGAACGTCTTGAAACCACTTCTAATCCGCAAATTAGTTCGCTTTGCTCACATTTTAAAAACCAACCTTCCAGTATTCCACCATTCCATTATTCCATTGTCTAAACAAATCTTCATACCTCAAAAACTGTAGTATAATTAAACTGACGTCTGGAATTTTCGCGGCGCTTATTTGCGAATTTGTCCCATCCCGAATGCAATAAAAAAAATAATGGAAGCCAGTGCCACAATGGTTGCGCCGGAAGGCAGATTGGCAAAATAAGAAATGACTAGACCGCCGGCGGTGGATACCAGCGCGATGACTATGGAAAGCGCGATCATGGAATCATAGCGCCGGGTGATCTGAGAAGCGGCTGCTCCGGGAATCACCAAGAGTGCTGAAACAAGAATAATGCCGATTATTTTTATGCTGATCACCACGGACAATGCGAGAATGGTTAGGAGAAAGTGATCCAGAAAGGCCACCGGCATTCCACTGACAAACGCCACTTCCCGATCATAGGCGACAAACAGCAACTCCTTGAAGAATATCTTCGTTGAAAGGAGTACCAATCCGCCAAGAACGGCAATGACAATCAAGTCCTTCCGGGTAATGGCCAGAATATTTCCAAAAAGATAACCGAAAAGATCGACATTATACCGGTCCGACATGCCGATAAAAATAACTCCCAGAGCCATTGCCAAAGGGAAAAATATTCCGATGGCGGTATCCGTGCTGATTCGTTCCTCTTTTCCGATATAGCCGATGGCGTTGGAGACCACCACGGCAAAACCGATGGCGGTCCATGTGGGGGATATGCCCAGCAGGGCGCCCAAGGCCACGCCGCCGAAAGCCGAATGTGCCACCCCGACACCGATAAAGGACAGACGGCGCAGCACGACAAAGAATGAAACCACCGCCAGAACAAAACCGAGCATTATTCCGGCCAAAAAGGCATTTCGCATAAATTCAAAGCTGAACATATCAATCATGGTCTTGATGGCTGCGAAAACAGGTTGCGCATTTCGAATCATGGACAATGACTTTAAGGTCTTCTCCAAAGACTTTTCTGGCAACATCGGTTGAAAAACAGGAATCCGGCTCATCATGATAATGGAGCTGGACGTTCAGGCACGCCACCCGGTTGGCATGGGACGTAATGACCCCGATGTCGTGGGATACCATAATGACGGATATGCCTTGGTCGTTTCTGAATTTTGCCAAAAGTTCATAGAAGTCTTCCTGGGCGACGCTGTCGATGCCGGTGGACGGTTCATCCAATACCAACAGTTTCGGCTTGGACGCCATTGCACGGGCGATATTGACCCGCTGCTGCTGTCCGCCGGACAGCACGGCAAAAGGTTTTTTGGCATGCCCCGCCATGTTGACGTGGGACAACAGTTCCATGGCGACGCCTTTGCTGTGACGATCCGGTCTGCGGAAAAGACCGATGCGATTATAAAGGCCCATGAGAACGACATCGAGGACGCTGACCGGAAAAGATCGATCCGCGTGGGAAATCTGGGGAAGGTACCCGATTTCCAGCCGGCCGTTTTTGTCGGGTTTGTTTCCGAACAACCGGACCGAACCTTTTTGAGGGCGCACCAGCCCGAGAATGACATTGAGCAGCGTAGTCTTTCCCCCGCCGTTGGGTCCGACAATGCCGAATATTTCGCCGGGATAGCAATTTAAGTATATGGATTTTAAGACCCATTTGCCGTCGTAGGCCACCCACACGTCTTTCAGCTCGACGATGGGTTTCGGGTCGTTTTTCGGATCGCTGGCCGTATCTTTCACTCCATAGCCTCCTTCAATATGTTTAGATCGTGTGTCATGAGATCCACGTACGTATTTCCATAGGG
>JBAUWG010000046.1:0-2237 GCA_049583675.1 Desulfobacterales bacterium
GTCCCAATCGAATGCAGATGCTCTCGCATGTCCACATTTCCTTCCATCGGCTTCTTCGCAACAACAAGACCAATGAGCCGATTTCCGGACATGGCTTTATCCACCAGTTGAATGGATTCCGGCTGCATAACAACAAGAGGTAAAACCATTTTGGGATAAAGGGTAGCGTCGTACAATGGCAGGATGGGAAGAATTTCCGGTATCTTTTCTGCTGTCTTTTCAGATGATGGTTGCTGTTCAGTCATGAGAACCTCCACTTGATCTGCAATAAATTCGATCCGGCATCAATGAATCGGAGTCGAAAATTACGGTCTGTTTAATCAGTTCATTTCAGGCGATGCTTCAAATCAACCCGTGGATTTTTATTTTTCGGTAATTGGGACTTGATATGTTTTATCCAGTTCGAGCTTTGCGAGTCGAATCTGGAGAAAACCGTTCGCGTAGGACGCTGAAACGACTTCGGGATCAATGGGCGCTGGAAGATACAGGATGCGCTCAAAATTGCCGTACTGAATTTCCGCCAATCTGTAAGTCGCATTATCTATTCGGGGTGATTGTGTCCGGGTTCCTTGAATTCTCACCGCCTTGCTGCTGATTTCAAGCTCCAAGTCCTCTTTGGTGACCCCGGCGATTTCACCCATGATAATAATTTCGTCAGGGGTTTCATAAATATCCATTTGAGGTCTCCAACGCCGTTCGGCAAACGTAACCATCGGGTTTATCGATCTAAAGAGATCTTCAAATGTTTTTTCGAACTTGGAACCGATTTGATCGAAATCTTTGGTGAAGCGTATTTTGATATAATCCATTTTTAAGCTCCTCGTTGTTAACGCCGACAATTTGTTATTTTCACCATATAGAGATCGTCTTCATCGTACGGCCGATAAACGTTGCAATTACATCAACTTGCAATCATATCATGACGCATCATATATACATATTTTAAATTTAAATTTTTATCATTTCAATTCGTATTTGTAAAGCAAAGTTGTGTCACACCGGTCGATAATATAAAAATTGAGTTTTTACCGTAAATGCAATATGGGTTGAGAACCCATGAAAAAGGATCTCAACAATTCGTTCAAATGGATTATCAGTTCCCAGTACTTTTTATATTTCGGCGTTATGGGCATCTTTTTGCCCTATTTCAATTTATACTGCTATCATCTCGATTTTACCGGATTTGAAATCGGCGTTCTGTCGGCGATTCGATCCGTGGCCTTGATTCTCACCCCGCTGATATGGGGCTCGATGGCCGACCGTTTTAGCATCAGAAGGCCCATCTATATCTTTTGCAGTTTTATCAGTACCGCAATATGGGCATTTTATCTGTTTACCGCAAATTTTTGGGCGATGCTGGTCATCACCATTTTTTACGGCATATTTTACTCGCCGATCATTTCTTTTCTGGAAGCCTTTGCCATGGACGTATTGGAGACGGAAAAGAAAAGTTACGGCAAACTCAGAGGGTGGGGATCCATTGCATTCATTGTCACCGTTATCGCGCTGGGAAAGATTATCGATCTTTATTCCATTGACATCATCCTATCACTTATTTTTTTCGGTTCCCTGGCCCAGGCCCTGATTTCCATCAAAATCCCCGATATTCAGATCAAAAAACACACTGCTTTTTCTTCAAAAGCCAAAGCGCTTTTAAAAAGGCCCGTGGTGATATTTTTGTTCTGTGCCTTTTTAATGCTGGTAAGCCACGGCACATACTACGGTTTTTATTCTATTCATCTTGAAAAACTGGGGTACGACAAGACGTTTATCGGTATCTCATGGGCACTGGCCTCCATCGCCGAAATTATCGTGATGATAAAATCCGACAGCATTTTTCAACGCTTTTCCATCGATAACGTTCTGGTTTTCTCATTCATGGTGGCGGCCTTCAGATGGATGGCCCTCTCCTTTGCCACCTCTCCGGCTTTCATTTTGTTTTTGCAGATATTTCATGCGGTAACCTACGCCATGTTTCATGTATCCAGCATTCTGTTCATCGACGCATCGACGCCGGATGAAGCAAAGACGCTGGGGCAGGCGGTCAACAACGCCGTTACCTACGGACTTGGTTTAATGGTTGGATTTTTCATCAACGGGTATCTGTTTGAGACACTGGGGTCATTCACACTTTTTAGGATGAGCAGCTTCATTGCCCTTGGCGGAGGGATTCTCTTAAAATGCTCCCAGATGCTGGACGGGAGGGCTGACACTTAGTATGTGTTGAAGGCTTTATG
>JBAUWG010000047.1:0-4098 GCA_049583675.1 Desulfobacterales bacterium
GGGTAAACCTTGCTCTTCACTATCTTGCCCCAGTAAAACAAAATTAATGCACCGGTTTGACGGGGTAAAAATTTCACTGGGCAAGCAGAGAACACCCAGTTAAATCATCCTGCAGAGGGCTGTCAAAGACAGCATTTAACAGGGCAAGGAGGTCTGAAACCAAGAAACAGGGTTTAAAGCCCCATGCTTAAATTTGATTACATCCTTTATCTTTCCTTCTCTAAAACATAACTCATCCATACATCACCTGTGCCGGTTTTGGAAATGGATGATGAAAAGTCACACACTTTAAAACCAAGGGTGTCGAACATTTCCCGGGCCATTGGGTCTTCCCATAAATAGAAAATTCTGCCATCCGGGTATGTGATGTCTCCGGAACCCTCTTTTAATGTGGTTAAAACCAGTCCGTTATCTGGTATTGCCGATGTGATGTTTTTAAAAATATTTGAAAATCTCTCGCGAGGCACATGCACCATAACGCCGACGAGCAAGACGGCGTCAACCTGGATCAAAGAAAAGTCGTATGTCTCGTAATCCCCTTCGATGATCTCGCATCCGGTAATCTCCCTTGCAAGCTCCGCAAGCCCCGGAGACCGCTCAAAACCGATTACATCGAACCCGTGCTTTTTCATCCAGAGCAGATCACGGCCGCTGCCGCACCCCACGTCCAGGACAAACGCCTCGGCCGGGAGCCTTTGCGCCAGAGGCGTCAAAAACGAGGACGGATCAATGGAAAATGTTTTTTCGTGATACGCTTTGTAATTTTCTTGGTAATAATCAGCCATGGTGATTCATTTAACCGCAAATGGTCACATTTTTTCACCGCCCGCTCGCAGGCTCACTGGAGTCACAGAGGGCACAGAGGGTTTTATTCTTTATCCTTTCTGTTGAGACGGTCAGAAAGGATAAAACACACTCCCTGCGGGAAAATTTTTTATTTTTTCGTCCATCCATTAATTTCATTCATTTTCGATAACGCGTGCCACATCACTGCCGCATTTTGTGCAAGTGCCGCGCAGCACCAGCATGCCGGACTCGATTTTGCCGGTCAGGTTTCCGATGGAAGACTCCTTCCTGCAATGAACACACCAGACATTATTCAATATTTTGAACTGAATATCGCCGGCGATAGCTTCCCAGATTTTTTTCGCCTTGGGTGTAAATGAACCTTCCGGGAACGGTTTATTCTCTTTGACTCTTTTATCGTAAGCCTTTTGTTTCTCCTTAACCGTATAGCCAATTTTTTTTCTGGGCTTGCTTTCAACCGTTAATAATCGATCCAAAGTTTCAAATACGATTTGAAAGCGCTGATCTGTCTGATCTTTTAGTTTTTCGAGCTCACTTTTCAGGTCGTCTATACCAGCGATACATTTGCGAAGATTAATAAACGCACGCATAATTTGGATATTAACTTGTATGGCACGTTCGCTTCTTAACACGCTCGAGAGCATGGCTACACCCTGTTCGGTAAAAACACGTGGCAAAGCTGAAGAATGTTTCAGTCTGTCCAACCGGTCACAATTTGTGACCAGTTCCAGTTTTTCTGCTTTGGTCAACCTGAACATGAAATCCCGAGGAAACCTTTGATTGTTTCTGGTGACTGCTTGATTTAAAGCCTTAGTAGTAACCCCATAAAGCTCGGCAAGATCAGCATCAATAATAACCTTTTGTCCTTTAATCAAAAGGATTGTTTTTTCAATACGTTCCTCCGTGATTGTCGGGGACGTTGTCGGGGACGTTCTTAACTTATTAAGTTCTCCCCAAGTATTTAAAACAAAAAATGCTGTTCACCCACTATGCAGGCCAGCTAAAGAACCAAAAGTCAGATGTCTGATGTCAGATGTCTGAAGGCAAGAACCAAGGCTTAAAAACCTTCCCTACCCTCTTTTGGCGTATGCTTTTTGTTTTTCCTTTAACTTGAACTGGATATTTTTTTAGCCACCCCAGTACCATCTGGAGGCCTGTCCCGAGTTTCACGGGGAGCTACGGGGCCCCGTTAACGGAATCTACGCTTCGCTTCGACAGGCAGACCCACATTCACCCTGTTAAATCCTCCTTTAGAAGGGCTGCCAACGGCAGCATTTAACAGGGCGGACTTACACAGATGTTTTTTCCTGCGGACCCCGGTTAAATCCTTCTTCGAAGGGCTGTACAACAGCATTTAACGGGGCAAGCCCCGCAGGAAAAAAGGTGTCATCGCTTCGCGGATCTTATTTCCCCATTATCTCGTTTATCCTGTTAAAAAAAAAATTGACTTTACGTGGCTTATTATCGCTTTAAATCATTTCTATCTAACGAGGGAAAATCACGTTTTCCATGAACGATAGCGAGAATTTGTACATCATTTGGAATTACTTCGTAAATTAGTCGGTATGAATAGATGATCAACTCCCTTACATTCTCATCACCTATCTCCGGCACGATTCGTCCAATTTCCGGAAACTCGTTTAAATTTTCAGCTTTTGAGACAATATTTTCTACAACATTTGTTGCGTAATATTTTGAATCTTTAGCAATATATTCGTAAATCTGTTTTAAGTCGTTTCTTGCCGGTATTGACCATATTACCATGACTTTATCTCTTCCCTTAATTCTTCTACCGTAATGACTTTGCCCTGTTGTATCGCCTCTCTGCCTTTTCTAACCTTATCGATCACATAAAGTCTGTACATAATATCGTCGATATCCGCCGTTTCCGGCATCTTAGAAATCGCATTCATGGCTTCCTGTTTCAGTGTTTCCATGATATTTATCCCCTATCAATAGTTACCATTCTTAATATTCTTAAAATACACAAAATTTAATATAATAGAATCAAATCTTTAATTTTGAATTATAGTAGTACCTTATTCAAGATTAAAGCCCTGAAGGTGCCAAATTGGCACCTCCAATCTTTTAATTCCTCTTCCGACTCCTGACTTCCGATCTCTGCTTGCCCCGTTAAATTTTTCGTAGAAAACAAGCATGCCAATTTAAATTTTTATCCCGTTAAACCGTTCCTTTTTTATTTAACTGGGACATGATAATGACAGCTAAGCGTATTTAACACAGGCGGAGCGAATTTAACCGGGGACTTCTGATTTACGCTCTGCGGGCAAGGTGTTTATTGTTGCATTCTCCTTTCTCTTATCCGCTTCTTCATTTCCTTCTTTTCAGATTGGTACTTTTCATACTGTTCATTACTAAGAACTGTTTTTAACTCATTTTGTCTTTGCTCATATATTTCACGCATTTTATTCTTTTTTTCTTCTCTTGTAACATCTGAATTAAATAATTCCTGATTTTCCTTTGCATATTTCAGATTTATTTCCCTGACCTTTGCTGTCTGTTCATCACTGAGATTGAGAAGGGTCTTTATCCGGTCGGTCTGAAAATCGGCACGTTCTTCCGGAGTCGTATTTTTAAAATGTCCCCTGAATTGCTTGCCTCTGTCTTGAGAATAACCGGTTAAAGGTAGGATGAAAGTTGCAAGAACCAAACAAATGACAATGTGCGTAAGTCTTTTCATTATCTGATCCTCCTCGATAAATACCACAGTTTTATTTTTTTTATCACCGCCCGCTCGCAGGCTCGCTCGAGTCACAGAGGACACAGAGATTTTTTATTTTATTGTTTTCCGTTGAGAGGACGGAAAACAATAAGAAACCCGCCCTGCGGGCAAATTATTTATCATTTTATCCGATTAAGCTATCCAAGTGGTGTCATCGCTTCGCGAACTTTAGATCCAGAATATCGTGTTAATCCTGTCTAAAAGCTAAAAAACCCCACCTCTCTATTCGAGAAATGGGGTTTTTGAATTCATCGCATGTCCTCTCATCAATTTAGCGATTAAAAGAATTTTTTGAAAATTATGGTGTTTACCTTACACCCATGAGATTATTTGTCAAGAAGGAAGGCGGAGGACAGACGACAGATGACGGACGACTGACCCGTCTTCGCTCTCCGAGCTACGCCGCGGCAAGCGGAGGGCGGAGGACGAAGGACCAGAGGCCAGACGTCGGAGATCAGAGGTCGGAGGACTGAAGACCAGATGACAGAGGACGGATGGCGGAGGACGGTTTATTGGGCGAAGCTGAAAGCGAAGACCAAAGGACGAAG
>JBAUWG010000048.1:0-3486 GCA_049583675.1 Desulfobacterales bacterium
TGCTGGTTTTGCCGCTTCCTGTAGGGCCCGTAGCCAAAATCATTCCCTGGGGTTGAGTAATAAGACGCGATAGTCGCACAATATCTCCGTCCGAAAGCCCCAGTTCGTCGACACCCCGAATGGATGCGCTCTTATCCAGGATCCTCATGACTACTTTTTCACCACCGATGGTGGGCAGCGTGGAAATACGCATATCCACCATTCGCGAGGATGTCTTTACGGTCACGCGGCCGTCCTGGGGTTTTCGTCGCTCGGCAATATCCAGTTCACACATAATTTTGATTCTGGAGACAATGGAAGGGTGCATGGAAATAGGGATATGAATCTTATCAAAAAGCAGCCCGTCCATTCGGTAGCGCACCATAATATGCTTTGTTTTGGGCTCGATGTGCACATCCGAAGCGCTATGCCGCAAGGCGTCCGATATGATGGCATTTACGATCCGGATCGCCGGCGGCTGATCTTTGCCCTGAATGAGTAGATCAATATCCGTTTCTTCATCTTCATCGTCCAATAATATTTCTATGTTTTCGGTAGGATCGTTAAGATCCAGCTCCGATACGGCATCTTCCAGCACATCACCGTCGCCGTAAAGCTCTTGTAATTTTTCGACGATTTCTTTCTGGCCGGATAAAACCGGTTGAACCGGAACCCCGGTGATAAACGTCAGATCATCCACCTTCATGTAGTCTGTGGGGTCCGCCATGGCGATGATTAAACGGCCTTCGGATTTCTTAAGGGGCACCAGCAGATTGTTTATACAGATTTCCTTGGGAATGAGATATGTTATCGTTTTGGGCACCGTGAATTCATTGGGATAGACCCGGTTGATACCCAATCCGGATTGGATGGTTTCCATGATGGTCTTTTCGTTCACGACGCCCAGTTCCATGAGGACCACGGGTAGAATTTTTTTGGTTTTGGCTTGTATCGCCAATGCCTTGTCGAGGTCCGGCTTTTGTATCAATTTTTTCTTGATCAGCATCCGTCCGATCTGACTTCGATGAACATCAGCAAAACGGCTCAGTTGCTTTATCTTCTTTTCCTGGTTCTTTTGCTGATTTTTTAAAGCTTTATTTTCTTCGATTAAATCATACTTTTCAAGGGCAAGGCTGACCGTAAGCCGCAGATCTTCATCATTCCAGGGTTTCGTGATGAATTTGTAAACCGCGCCTTCATTGACCGCGCCCATGACAGCATTGACGTCGGCATGTCCGGTGAGCATAATCCGAATCGTTTGGGGATAGAGTTCCTTTATCTTACGCAACAGTTCCGCTCCCGTCATTCCCGGCATGCGGTGATCGGAGATGACAATATGAACCGGTTCTTTCTGAAGAAGTTGCAGGGCTTCCGGTCCGGAAGGCGCGGTTAAAATCGCATAATTTTCCTGTCTGAAAATACGGCGCATGGCGTTGAGTACATTAGGTTCATCGTCTACGAACAAAATTTTATAGCCGGTTTTCCGAGGTTCTGCAGCGTTTTGAATGTCTGTTGGTTCGGAATCCTTTTCTTTGGCGATGAACAACGATGCTAATTTGGTCATAGTATTATATCCTATTGGTTACTGCTTGCAAAAGTGTCCGGCAGCAAATGCCCATTAACTGGAATTCGAATTGAAAAAGTGGTCCCCTCACCCAATGAACTTTCAACATCAATTGTACCGTTGTGCTTTTTTATCAGGTTATAGGCGATATTTAGCCCCAATCCTGTTCCTTTCCCAACCTCTTTGGTCGTAAAAAACGGATCGAATATCTTGGAAAGATTCTCTTGAGGCATTCCCGAACCCGTATCGCTGATGGTAATTCTTACCTGCTCACCTTCACTTCGGGTTGTGATCTTGATTTCTCCCATGTCGTCGATGGCTTGGGCCGCATTCACCAAGATATTCATGAAAACCTGGTTGAGCTGCTGTGGGTAGCATTTTACAAGGGGCAGCTCACCGTAGTCTTTGCTAATATTGGCTTTATACTTGAGTTCATTCCAGACGACATTGAGGGTTGAATCGAAGTTTTTATTAATGTCGGAAAATTTCAGGTCGTCTTCTCCGGGATGGGCAAAGTCTTTCAAATCGATGACGATCCTTTTGATGCGTTCAGCACCCTCTAAAGATTCATTAATGAGATTTGTGATGTCTTGAAGAATAAATTCAATGTCGATTTTTTTTTCGAACTTGGTGATAAGCTCCAGTCTTTCTAAAGTATCCGGCGGATGATTTTTGGAGACCAAAACATCTGTCACACTTGACAAGAAGGATCCGTACTGACCAATTAACGATCGGATTTCCGCTTCATAATCCTTGAGCGTGTTTAGATTGCTGCTGATAAATCCCATGGGATTATTAATTTCATGAGCAACACCGGCAGCCAAATGCCCGATGGATGCCATTTTTTCCTGTTGCATGAGCTGGGCCTGGGTCTCTTTGATCTCTTGGGTTTTTCTCTGAACCTCAACTTCCAAACTCTCTGCCAGTTGCCGATACTGTTGCTCGGATTTTTCAAGAAGAAACGCTTTTTCTTTAAGTTGTTCGTAGGAGTCTTCCACGATCTTCTCATGAAGACCTGCTGTCAATTTATACTGAAATGTATGAGTGATCAGGTGAGAAAACGATTTTAACAGAAACCCGCCTAAAGAAACAGCCGAAGTTGCGGGATGACTCTCTTTGTTTTCGGGGCCTATAACCAGATAACCGATGGTTTCCATTTGGTGGGATATGGGAAAAATGGTGATATTTCCTTGACGCGATGTATATGTCTTGGGCGTATCAATACTTTCCTGACTTGTGATCCGACTGATGGAGGCTGCATAATCCGATGCCCAAGAACCCTTGGTGTACAAAAGGGTTCCATCGTGTCCGACCACTGCGACGGGAATAGGTACAACCTTCTGAATTTGAGTGCACAACTCATCCACCACGGACATGGAGAGCAGTTCATCCAAGCTGTATTCCCTATCAATATCATCATGAAGATTGTTTTGTGAATTATTTACTTTGGTATTCATCTAATTTCACCTTATCAAAATATTCCAGCCGGCGATCTTACATCGTCAGACAATTGTCATGAAACATTCGCGTTTGTCATCGTTAAAAAATTTTCCATTGTAATCGAATACGTGTCCTTCAGCCGATATATCGAATCCAGCCGCGAATAGGTTTGTTTCAGTATCTTTTCAAATGTTTCTTTTACTCCCTTGCCGTAGAGGGCCGAACTAAATTTAATCGGAAGGCCGGTGGGCCGCCACCGCTCTATCACATCATCTTCGCTGACGATATCCTCTAAATCGCGTTTATTGAACTGGATCAGCAGAGGAAGATTTTCAAAATCAATCCCCACCCGTCCGGCATTTTTTTCCAAGTTGTCAAAACTCTCAAAGTTGCTCATAGACTGATTTAGTCGGGAATCGGCCACAAAAACCACGGCATCGGCTCTTGACAAAACCGCCTTGCGAGTGGCGTCGTGGGCCACCTGGCCCGGGACTGTGTATAGC
>JBAUWG010000049.1:0-5299 GCA_049583675.1 Desulfobacterales bacterium
AATGTGGAATACATGTATGCCTTTGTTCAACATAGCGGGAAAAATGCAGTAATGATTTTTCGCTTTGATCACATCGATGAAGCCATTAGGGTGCTTGAAGAAAACCATATCAAGGTCATCAACGGCAGCGAGGTTTATAGCCTTTAAGCCTTATTGGACAGTATAAAACGGCTGATTCTGCCGGATCGCAGCATCAAGCCCAAGTTTCAGATGAGATCCGTTTGAAACCTTTTATTGTTTCAATATTCATTTCGGACCCTATATGGCGGTTACTATCGAATGGATGATAAAACCGATCCAATTGCAGAAAGTACTTCGATTTTCGAAACAATTTGCATGCTAACGTTTAAAAAAAGGAGGAGGCGTAGATGACACTCAAGAGAATTTCTGTTTTTTTGACAATCGGACTGTTCTGTTTCGGACTTTGGATCAGCCCGGCACTGGCATTCAAGGGGACTTATAAAGTGGGCGCCGTATTTTCAGTGACCGGTCGGGCATCTTTTTTGGGAGATCCTGAAAAGAAAACCGCTGAAATGATCGCGGAGCAGATCAACAAGGCCGGCGGCATCAATGGCAAAAAGCTTGAACTGATTGTTTATGATACCGAAGGCGATGCAACCAAAGCGAATTTGGAAGTAAAAAAATTGATTACCCAGGACAAAGTCTCTGCGATAATCGGTCCTTCCTTGAGCGGGACGTCCCTTGCGGTGGTGCCTCTGGCTGAAAAATATAAGACACCGCTGATTTCCTGTGCAGCAAGCTACAAGATCGTGCATAATGACAAGACCGGCAAACCGTATAAATGGGTCTTTAAGACGCCGCAAACCGATAGCCTGGCCGTGGAGGCGATTTACACGTATATGAAAAAACACGGTATCAGCAAAATTGCCATTATAAGTGGAACCACCGGTTTTGGCGCCAGCGGTCGCGAAGAGCTCATCCGGCTGGCACCCAAATACAATATCAAAATTGTTGCCGATGAAAAGTACGGACCCAAAGATACGGATATGACAGCCCAGTTAACCAAGATCAAGGGTACGGCCCCCCAGGCCATTGTCAATTGGTCTATTGGACCGACCCAGGTAACGGTGCTTCGCAACCGGAGAGACTTGGGAATGGCCGATATCCCTTTTTACCAGAGCCATGGCTTCGGCAGCCGTAAAAATATTGAGCTGGCTGCAGGCGCGGCGGAAGGTGTTCTCTGTCCTCTGGGCGCATGTAATATCGCCGATCTCTTGCCGGCCAATAATCCGCAAAAGAAAGTGACCGAACAATATAGGAAAAACTACTTGGCCAGTTGTAACGAACCGGTGTCTTCATTCGGAGGCCATGCATGGGATGCCCTGGAGATAGTAAAAGAAGCACTCTCACATGTTGGCGGTAACAGGGCTAAGATACGGGACTATCTTGAAAATAATATTAAGGGTTTTGTGGGCCAGCACGGGATATTCACCTATTCACCGACAGATCATAATGGTTTGACCAAAGAAGCGTTTAATATGGTGGTGGTGAAGAATGGAGACTGGGCTCTGGCGAATTGATTCCTTTGCCAGGGTTATTATCTGAGTTTTGTACGATTCGGATATATAGGAGCAATAAAGCTCCCCGCAGCTGGTTGCGGGGAGCTTTATTTAATAAGATATAATGGACAAAATTACCCTCGCAGGTCAGATTTTTCAATATTTAATCACGGGGATCACCGTGGGCAGCATCTATGCCATGGTGGCGGTGGGATTCAATATCATCTACAATGTCACCGAGATCATCAATTTTGCCCAGGGCGAATTTGTCATGTTGGGCGGGCTGATCATGGTTTTTTTTTATGCGGTGCTGAAGCTTCCCCTGATCATGGCTTTTCCGGCCACGGTGATCCTCGTGTCAGTGGTGGGGATGCTCTTGGATCGCCTTGCGATCCAGCCCATTCGGCACCCTTCTGTCTTAACGTTGATTATCGCCACCATTGCCGCGTCGATTTTGATCAAAGGCGCGGCCATGTTGATTTGGGGCAAGGATCCTTATGATCTTCCGGCATTCTCCGGGAGAAATCCCATTACGGTTTTCGGCGCCGTCATACAGCCCCAGTATTTCTGGGTGATCGGTTTTCTGATTATCATCGTCATTGCATTGTCGTTTTTTTTTGATCGAACCATTATCGGAAAAGCCATGATTGCGTGTGCGGACAATCCGGATGCAGCCAGCCTAGTGGGGATTAATGTTCAGCAGATGATTTTGCTTTCCTTTGCACTCTCTGCAGCCATTGGATCGGTGGCCGGTATCACCCTGACGCCGATCGCCCTTATGGAATACGATCGGGGCGCCATGTTGGCGGTAAAGGGATTCGGGGCGGCCATTCTCGGCGGACTCGGAAGTTTTCCCGGGGCTATCGTGGGCGGGCTTATTATGGGGACTATCGAGTCCTTTGGTGCCGGCCTTATCAGCTCCGGTTATAAAGATGCCTTTGCGTTGATCGTTCTTCTCATTGTATTGTTTTTTAAACCCAGCGGAATTTTCGGGAGTTTAGAGATCAGCAGGATCAAAAGGTTTTAAAGATGCTACGTATCGGAAAAATTCCCATCGCGGTTTTTGCGCTCTTTATCATCGTTTTTCCGTGGATTGCCCACAACATTCCTCCAATCGAAAACTATATTGACCTTATGATTTTTGCGGGCATTTACTGCCTCATGACCATCGGCTTGAGTCTGCTGATGGGGTATGCCGGCCAAATTTCTATCGGTCATGCGGCCTTTTTCGGCATCGGGGCCTATACTTCCGCGATTTTGACGGTGCATTATGGTTTGAATCCGTGGCCGTGTATGTTCTTAGGC
Source organism: Desulfobacterales bacterium (assembly GCA_049583675.1). Lineage (GTDB taxonomy): Bacteria > Desulfobacterota > Desulfobacteria > Desulfobacterales > UBA11574 > UBA11574. The sequence goes on from JBAUWG010000049.1 coordinate 2,826, forward strand.
ATGATCGTGTCGGCAATCATAGCGGTTCTGGTGGGAGCGCCTTCTCTCAAGCTGAGAGGCCATTATCTGGCCATGGCAACCCTTGCCTTTGGAATTATCGTATATATTATTTTCAACGAGGAGGCGTCCTGGACCGGTGGTCCGGACGGCATGACCGGCATCCCAGGATTGAATTTGTTCGGATTTGTGTTTGATTCTGTTGAAAAATATTATTACCTGGTGTGGATGTTTGTTTTTGCCGCCTTTATCTTTACCGCAAATTTAATTCAATCAAGCACCGGCCGGGCCTTAAGGGCCATCCATGTCAGTGAACCGGCAGCCGGCGCCATGGGTGTGGATATCTCTACGCATAAATTGCTGGTTTTTGTCTATTCCGCGGTGCTGGCCTCCTTGGCAGGCAGTCTTTATGCCCATTACCTCAATTTTATCAACCCGTCCACCTTTGACCTTTTCTTTTCAATCAAACTTTTGATCATGATTGCGCTGGGCGGTATGTACAATATATGGGGTGCCATTATCGGTGCGGGTCTAATCACGTTTTTAAGCTATGAATGGCTGCATTACTTTGAAGAATTCGAGGTCATCGTATACGGGGCCATTCTGCTACTGGTTACCATATTTTTGCCCAATGGATTGGTGGGCGCGCCGAAAATTGTAAAAAGCTGGTTCAGGAAATAATAGCCCGATGAATTTTTTAGGCGAAGAAAATATCCTGGAAGTCAATCGCGTGGTCATGGCCTTCGGCGGATTGATGGCACTGAGCCATCTCAGTTTCAAAGTAAAAAGAGGAATGATCAAGGCGATTATCGGCCCCAACGGTGCTGGGAAAACAACCCTTTTCAATATCATTACCGGTTCTTTTCATCCCACAGAAGGATCGATAATATTCAAGGGGTTGCACCTCGATCATCTCAAAGCCCACAAGATCGCCCGTCGGGGCATCTCCAGAACGTTTCAGATGGTGGAGCTGTTCGGAAATATGACGGTACTGGAAAATGTGATGCTGGGGTGTCATACCCGTGTCCGGACCTCATTTCTAGCTTCGGGGCTTAGGCTGCCCATCGCCCGGCAAAAGGAAATCCAGATGCAGGAAAAAGCCATGAAGATCTTAAGATTTATCGGCCTTGCCGACAAGTTCGAAGATCCTGCAGGCAGTCTGCCCCTCGGAGAGCAGAAGATACTCGAGATCGGGAGGGCATTGGCCTCCGATCCGGAGCTGATTTGTCTGGATGAACCAGCAGCCGGCCTGAATGAAACCGAAACTTACGTGGCATCTTCTTTGATCCGGGCCATCAATGCCAAGGGCATCACTATTTTGCTGGTGGAACACGACATGAAGGTGATCATGAACATCTCCGACGAAATTGTCGTATTGAATTACGGCCAGAAAATTGCCGAGGGATCGCCCCAGGAGATACAAAATGATGCCAGGGTGATTGAAGCTTATCTGGGAGGCGAGTAGTTCGTTTCGAAAATTTTGAAGTTTCTTGAAATTGAAGATTCTAAAATAGCTGCTGATTTATATGTGATACTTTCATGGAATTTTGGAATAGTGGAATGCTGGGCTGAGGGCCTGATATCAATCTAATTCCTACAGTAACCCATTATTCCAATTGAACGAAGAGAAATATCAAACATGCTTAAAATTGAGGGCTTAAACGCTGCCTATGACAGTATCCGGGTGCTGAAAAACATCTCTATCATGGTGCCGAAAGGGAAAGTTGTTTCCATTATCGGGGCGAACGGGGCCGGCAAATCGACTTTGCTAAAGTCGATTTCGGGATTGATGAAAATCAGAAAGGGGAGTATTTTTTATAAAGACAAGAATATCGTAGGAATACCCGCCAACCGGCTCGTGGGACTGGGGATATCCCAGGTGCCGGAAGGGCGGCAGATCTTTGCCCATTTGAGCGTTTTGGACAATATCCATCTGGGCGCCTACCTTTATTTCAAGCGCAACAACCGTCTTGAGATCAACGCGCGCATCCATCGCATGTATGAGATTTTTCCCATCCTTGAAACACGTTCGAAGCAGATCGCCGGTACGCTGTCCGGCGGTGAGCAACAAATGCTGGCCATTGCCCGCGCCCTGATGGCACGGCCGGAACTGCTTCTTCTGGACGAGCCTTCCATGGGCATTGCCCCGTTGATCGTGCGCGAAATTTTTAATGTGATCAAAATGCTTAACGAATCCGGGACCACGGTCCTATTGGTGGAACAGAATGCCCGGGCGGCCCTCAAAGTGGCTCATTACTCTTATGTGCTCGAAAGGGGTGAAATCGTAATGGAAGGGCTGGCCGGTGAGTTGCTGGATAATCCCAAGGTTAAAGAGGTGTATCTCGGTGGATAGTTAGTGTCCATCCATAAATGGTCTTTTTGCCCGATCTCGGCGTTATGCTCAAAAAATAATCCTCGGAATATCAACTATATGCCTGTGGTTATTTTTTTCGCATGCCTTGATCTCGAACAAAAAT
>JBAUWG010000050.1:0-2029 GCA_049583675.1 Desulfobacterales bacterium
ATTTTTGTTCGAGATCAAGGCATGCGAAAAAAATAACCACAGGCATATAGTTGATATTCCGAGGATTATTTTTTGAGCATAACGCCGAGATCGGGCAAAAAGACCATTTATGGATGGACACTAACTAGAGTTTCTGAATTTATTATAAATCCATTTCTGAAAGGAGTATTGTAATGATTCTCGACATCGGATTCGAAACCATGCCAAGAGAAGATCTCGAGGCCATCATACTTCGGCGGCTCAAAGCGACGATCGATCGGGTTTATGCGAATGTCCCGTTTTATCGTAAAAAATTTGAAGAAAATAATCTTACGCCCAATGATATCAAATCTCTTGAAGATTTAAAACGAATCCCCTTTACCAAAAAAGAGGATCTTAGAGACAACTATCCCTTTGGTATGTTTGCCGTACCAATGGACAATGTCGTTCGAATCCATGCATCCTCCGGTACCACCGGCAAACCTACCGTTGTGGGCTATACGGCAAGAGACATCAATACCTGGGCGGAACTGATGGCCCGTTCACTGGCCGCCGGCGGTGCAAACCGGGGAGACATTATTCACAATGCTTACGGATATGGCCTGTTTACAGGAGGCCTGGGTGTTCATTATGGTGCGGAAAAACTCGGTGCGTCCGTTATTCCGGTTTCGGGAGGAAACACAAAGCGGCAGATTGTCATCATGAAGGATTTCGGTCCCACGATATTGACGGCAACGCCTTCTTACGCGCTCCACCTCTCGGAAGTTGCCGAAGAGATGGGGGTCTCTTTCAAGGATTTAAAATTTAAATACGGAATATTCGGCGCTGAGCCCTGGTCCGAAAAAATGCGCAATGAGATTGAAAAGAAGCTGAACATGGTTGCCGTGGATATCTATGGTTTGAGCGAGGTGATCGGGCCCGGAGTTGCCATTGAGTGCCATGAAGCAAAAAAAGGACTTCACATATTTGAGGATCATTTTATTCCCGAAATTATTAACCCATCCACCGGAGAAGTTCTTCCTTACGGCGAAACCGGAGAACTGGTTTTTACGACCATCACCAAAGAAGCATTCCCGGTCATCCGTTACCGGACCCGGGACATCACTTCATTGAATCCCGAGCCGTGTATTTGCGGTCGGACACATATCCGCATGAACAAGGTGAGCGGACGAACGGATGACATGCTGATTATCAGAGGCGTCAATGTTTTTCCGTCACAGATCGAAAGTGTCCTGATGGAGATGGACGAAGTCGAACCCCATTATCAGCTTGTCGTTGATCGAGTTGACAATTTGGATACCCTGACCGTTCTGGTCGAGGTGGGTGAACGTCTCTTTTCCGATGAAGTCAAACGCCTTCAGGACCGCGAAAAGAAAATTGCAAAAAATATCAAAGACTATCTCGGCGTTTCGGCAAGAGTAAAACTGGTGGAACCCAAGGTCATTGCCCGGAGTGAGGGAAAAGCGGTACGGGTGATTGACAATCGGAAGATATAAGGTGATAGGGGTGCAGAGTTCAGAGATCAGGGAGAGGTAAAGTTGAGCGCTCAAAGCTGCAAGGATAGAACACGGATGACACGGATATTGCGGATTTTAACGGATGAGTAAGCGGGGGCTTCGCCCCAAATCGTGAGCGGAGCGAACCACCTAAATATCTGCGCAGATCCGTTAAATCCGCGTCATCTGTGTCCTATAATTAAAAAATGATCAATGACAAATGATAAATGATAAACAATCATAAGGAGGCAGATATGAGGGCGGAACAGATATCAGTCTTTTTGGAGAACAAGGCCGGACGTTTGGCTGAAGTGACCGGGATTCTTTCCGAAGCAAAGGTGAACATCAGAGCCCTTGCGCTTGCGGACACATCCGATTTCGGTGTGCTTCGCCTGATTGTAGACAATAATGAAAAAGCGGTTGAGGCGCTGAAGAACCGGGGATTTACCGTGGGGAGAACCGATGTCTTGGCGGTGGAGGTGGAAGACAGACCCGGAGGCCTTCACAGCATACTGGACATATTGAACGGGGCTGGGATTAATGTGGAATACATG
>JBAUWG010000051.1:0-3453 GCA_049583675.1 Desulfobacterales bacterium
GATAGCACCTCTCCTACTGAAAGCCCATGAACCCAAACACGCTTTTTTTTAGACTTTTTAAAACCTTTCCGAACGAATTTCGGCGGCAACCGGGTCAACCCCAATCGTTGAAAAACTGTTTTTCGCCGTTTGTCGGAAATCAAAACCATGGGAATTATCAGCGGCAATCCCAAAGTCACAATGATAAAAAATACGATATTATAAAGTAATATCATCTATTATCCCTTAATCGGCGTTCAATAATGTCAGCGCTCCGAAACAGAAAAATGCCACGTTTGCGGTCCAGGCGGCAACCGCGGGCGGAAGCATTTCTCCATATCCGAGCGACAAGCAGAAACTGTAAAAGATCCAGTAAATAAACGCCGTACCAATGCCATATGCAATGACAACGGGCATGCCTTCTTTCATTTTTCCCCTGGTTGAAAGACCGGTCCCGATCATGCACATGATGATACAAATAAAAGGAAAGGCAATCTTGGCATCAAGATCCACTTGGTAGACGGTGGCGTCATATCCTTCCCTTTCGATTTTCTGAATATAGGATAAAAGTTCTCCGAGGGTCATTTCGTCTGATTCTTTGGCCACCCGGTTTAAATCTTCAGGCATAAAATTGAGGTTTTCAACCTTATTTTTATGGAATGTAATGTCATATTTTCCCTTTTTTGCATCGAGATCCTGTTCCATTAATCCATGTAACAGCCATTTCCCTTTTTCAAATACACCGTCCTCGGCGTCAATCCTTCGAACAAGCCTGAAATTTTTATCAAATTCATAATCGGTCACCCCGTAGATGACCTTGCTTTTCGGATTAAAAAATTTGATGTTGGTGATGCGACGGTTGCCCTTAATCCAAATATTTTTTTCCTTTGTTATCATTGTTGATTCTTTGCGGACTTCCTTTAACCAGATCTCGTTAAACTTTGCCATTGTGATGGGCACAACGCTGTCGGATAAGATAAAGAGTATGACACTCGCGATACAGCCCATGATGAAAACAGGCTTGAACAGATAAAGGATGCGTATGCCACTGCTTTTTAAAGCCACAATCTCATTATTTCGGGCCATAAGGCTGAAAACAATGAGCACCGACATCAGGATACAAATAGGAAGGATCTGGGCAACGACAAACGGTATTTCAAGGGTGAAAAACAATAACATCTTAAGCACCGGGATACCGGCTTCCATAAAATCATCGACCTTTTCAAAAAAATCGACAGCCAGGTATATTCCCACCACAAATGCCATAACAATACCGAAATATTTTGAAATCTGAATCGTTATATATTTGTAGATTATCGTCATTTTACTGTCGGTGTTTTCGTGATGACGGTTTGAGTTTCATTTTGACAAACCCAAAGACCGACGTGATTTTCACAGGTCGATCATCATTAGCTCTGACAAGAAGAAACACGCCGAGACCGCCCATGACAACATTCGGAACCCACATCCCGATTGCCGGCGGATATAGGCCGGCTTCTCCAAAAACAGATCCGGCGGACAACATGAGATAGTAAATCAAAAAAAATATCATTCCCAGTCCCAACCCCGTGGAACGTCTGGAAGATTCTGAGTGAACCCCCAATGGAACAGCCAAAATGCCAAGGGCAAGGCATGCAAAAGGAATCGAAAACTTCTTCTGCAATTCAATCAGGGCTGAATAATACTGCTCATTTTTATGTGGAAAGGATTTTAAATATTTTTTCAACTCGTCGAAACTCATTTCATCTTCGTTTTTGGGTCCGCTGTTTGACGAAGTCAATGTTTTTTTAAGGTCAAGATTGACGTCATAAGTGTCAAAGTTGATTGAATGGGCGGATTTGTTTTTCAAATCCACCTGATTGATGGCGCCGTTATACAATTTCAGGTGAATTTCTAATTTATCAGGTTCGCTGATCAGCCTTCCTTTGGGCGCCATTACAGTGCTGACAACATTTTGGGATCGCTTATCTTCAATAAATACATCTTTAAGGATTTTATTCTTTATATCGATGTTATTGATGTATAGCATGACATCCTTGAAACTGTCATTGAACGTGCGTTCTTTAAGACCGGCATCGACATGAGATGCAGCGACCTGGAACGTTAGTGTTTTCATGGAAACCGTTCCCCATGGCATTCCAAAAAGCGTCATAATGCATGAAAGCGCCACCCCCATAACGCAAAACAGCAAGACAGGGGGAACCAGGCCGTAAATGCCGACACCGCCTGCTTTGAGGGCAACAAGTTCTTTATCGCTCGATAGTCGAAGAAACGTCAGCAAGACAGCCATCATCACCGACATGGGAATTACAAAAGATAAAAAACGGGGAGTGGAATAGATAAGTATTAACAGCACCGAAGCCAGGCTGATTTTATAATTGACGATCAGTTTGGTAATATCGAGAATTTTTGTCATCAGAAATATAAACGTAAAAAATGCCGTATTGATGACAAAAGGCAACATCATCTCTTTAAAGAGATATCTATTTATAATGGAATTAATTTTCATTTCAGGCGGGTGAGGGAAAATTACCGGAATTGAACTTTTTGGCCATAGTCATTGCTGTATTGCATCTGATAAAGTTTGAAAAATTCTCCTCTCATGGAGATCAGATCTTCCTGTTTGCCCTCTTCGACGATGCGTCCGTCAACAATCACAACAATCCTGTCGGCATAATCGATGGTTGAAAGCCTGTGGGCAATGACAAAAGTTGTACGCCCTTTCATCAAATTTTCAAGCGCCTTTTGAACGAGCATTTCCGATTCCGTATCCAGCGAAGATGTTGCTTCGTCAAGAATCAATATGGGGGCATCTTTAAGCAGTGCCCGGGCAATGCATATCCTCTGTTTTTCTCCACCGGACAACCGTCCGCCAAGCTCTCCGATATTTGTGTCAAATTTGTTTGGGAATGCCTTTATAAAATCATGGGCATAGGCCGCCTCTGCAGCCGCTATGATGGCTTTATCCGTCGCATCCTTTTTGCCGTAAGCGATATTATTCCGTATACTGTCGTTAAACAGAATCGGTTCTTGCGTAACGATGCCCATCTGATCGCGCAATGAAGAAATTGAGGCGTCCCGAATATCCATACCATCGATCCTGATGGCTCCCCGGGTCACATCATAAAATCTGGGGATCAGATTAACCAGAGATGTTTTCCCGCCGCCGCTCATGCCGACCAGCGCCAGGATTTCATCGGCGTTGACATCCAGATTGATGTCTTTGAGCACCATTACATCATCATATTTAAAATAAACATCCTCAAAAGTCACCCGGTGCGGCCTCCGTTCAATATCCACGGGATTCTTTTTCTCTTTGATATCCGATTCCGTTTCTATGATGTCAAAGATTCTGTCCGCCGCGGCAAGACCCTGTTGTACCGCGTTGTTGAGACCGCTCAGCTTTTTTACAGGATCATACAGCATCAGAACAGCGGCCATGAACGAAAAAAAAGTACCTGCCGTTGAACTTCC